>JAYTRT010000113.1:0-6975 GCA_043746045.1 Actinomycetota bacterium
CGCGCCGACGACGATGCTCGGCGCCGCGTCGGCCGGGCTGCGCAGGTTTCGGTGACGTAACGCCACCCGAACACGTGCGAGCAACTCTTCCATCGAGAACGGTTTGACGACGTAGTCGTCTGCGCCCTCGTCGAGCGCCTGGACCATCCGTTCCTGACTTCCGTCGGCGGTGACCACGACGATCGGGCTCTTCGACCAGAGCCGGAGGTGGCGGCACAGATCGAGGCCGTCGATGTCGGGCAATCCCAGGTCGACGATCATGACGTCTGGCTCGTCGGCCGCGACGCGTTCCAAAGCAGCAGCTCCTGTGGTCGCAGCAACGACGTGATAGTGCCGCGCAGTGAGGCTGGTCTCCATCATCTTCATCGGTGCAGGTTCGTCCTCGACGACGAGAATGACGGGGAGTTCACGCACGTTCGTCGGCGGCGACGAAGACGGGGAGGGTGAAGGAGAATCGAGCGCCACCACTGGGAGTGTCATCGACGGAGATCTTACCGCCATGAGCCTCGACGAAAGATCGGCAGATCGCCAGGCCGACGCCGGATGACGAGGTGCGCCCGACTGTGTTCCACGGTTCGAACAATCGTTGGCGATCGACCTCCCCGATGCCAGGACCGTCGTCGTCGACGGTCACCGTGACCCAGGCCGCGCCGTCGGGTGTGCGTTCGCGAACATCTGCGGCGAGGCGCACCCGACCGCCTCCGTGACGCACTGCGTTCTCGAGCAGGTTGGTCAACACCTGGTCGACCAAGCCGGGATCGACGAGCAACAGCGGCAGATCCGGATCGAGTGCCACCTCGAGTGCGACATCGAGCGCGGATTGGTCGAACAGCCGGCGCAACCGACGGGTGCAACTGTCGACGATCTGGTCGAATTCGACGACCTCGACATGGGGGACGAGCGTGCCGGATTCGATTCGACTGAAGCTGAGCAGGTTGCCGACGAGGCGGTCGAGGCGTTCGGCCTCGGAGATGACCAGATCGAGCAGATCATTTCGCGTCGCCGAATCGAACACGGCACCCGACCGAAGATCCGACGAGACTCCTCGGATCGTGACGAGGGGGGTTCGAAGGTCGTGTGACACGGAACGCAGCAGTGCAGACCGTTGTCGACCGACCGCTTCGAGTACGGCGACTCGCTGGGCTTCTGTCGCCAGCCGTTCTCGTTCGACCGTGACCTCGATCAGCTCACGGTTGATCCTCGCCATCTCGATCTCGCTCAACTCCGCCGCACGCCGGCGATCCGATTCTCGCGAAACGAGCGTGCCGACAACGGCGGCGACGACGATGAAAATGACGTACGCGAGGACATCTTCGGGGTGTCGGATCTGCAGCGTGAAAGCCGGTGGTATGAACACGATGTTGAAGGCCAGTGCGGCGCAGAATGCGACGACGATCGACGGCCAGCGTCCACCGAGTACGGCCGCCAGCACAATCGGTACGAGGAGAAGCAGTGCCGGTGTCGCCAATGAAAGGCTGTCGTTGACGAACCCGAGGGGGATGACGATGGCCAGAACGGTCCCGATCCCGGTGGACAGCGCGAGCAGCCGTCGTGGCTGTCGAGCGCGGGTCACGTTCACATCTTCGCTCACCGGCGGACGCCACCGACGCATCGCCCGAACCAGTCGCCTCGTCTGCCAGCATCAGGTGCTATGAGTTCGCAGTTCGTCCTTGTCGTCCACGAGGACCCGAGCCTCCTCGACGGCATGAGAGCTGCGATGTCGGACGGCGGGATCGAGTGCCAGACCGTGTCGACCGTCGCTGCTGCCTTCGAAGCGATTCAGCGTCGCGCACCCGACACGGTGATTCTCGGCCTCGATCAGTTCGGTGATCGCGGCATCGAAATCTGCCGAAGGATCCGCACGCAGACTCGGACTCCGGTCGTGGCAGTGAGCACCGTTCACAGCCAGCAATTCAAGGTTCGTGCACTCGACGAAGGCGCCGACGACTTCATCGAAGCCCCGTTTTCGATGCCGGAGCTGATGGCCCGTGTGCGCGTTGCGCTCCGCCATCGCCGGGAGATGTCGATGCCGGCCGACGAGACCGTGCTCGTCATCGGAGATCTGCGAATCGACCCCAGCGGGCACGCCGCTGCGATCGGCCAGCGGGTGCTTGCGCTCACTCCGAAGGAGTTCCAGCTGTTGGCGCTGCTGGCCAAACAGAGCAACCGTGTCGTTGCTCGCGAGGCGATACTCGGTGCGATCTGGCCGAACAGCAAGTCGTTCGACACACTTCGGCTGCACGTCAGCCAACTTCGTAAGAAGCTGACGCAGTCCGTGGACGCGCCGACCATCGTCACCGAGTCCGGCGTCGGCTACCGGCTCTCCGACAGCGGCCACGACGTCGAACACCGCTGATGAGACCTTCGCGCCTATGGTCAGGTCGTGACAGCGCGACCGCTCGATGGCGTCAGAATCCTCGATCTCACCACGTTCCTGTCCGGTCCGTACGCGGCGATGGTGCTCGGGCAACTCGGCGCCGACGTCGTCAAGGTCGAGCCACCGACGGGTGACCCGACTCGCGCCGGACGAGCCGAGCCGGACTCCGATTTCTGGTTCGCGTTACATCGAGAACGGCGCAGCGTGGTGCTCGATCTCAAGCAACCGGACGACCACGCTCGTCTCCTGGCGATGCTTCCCGGATTCGATGTCGCTCTCGACAACGCACGATCAGGGGTGATGGAACGGTTGCGCCTCGGACCCGCAGTGTTCCGCGCCGCGAACCCGACGATCATCACGTGTTCGATCACCGGATATGGAGAGGGTGGCTCGAATGCGCCGGCCATCGACGGTGTCATCCAAGCGGCGACAGGGGCGTTCGATCTTCCGGTCGTCTTCGGCCAACCGTCTGGACCGGTGCCCGCACAGATCGCTGATCTCGCGGGCGGGAGTGCAGCGTCGCAGGCGATCCTCGCCGCCCTCTACAACCGGTCCCGGACGGGCGAAGGCACCCACATCAGCATTGCTTTGACCGACGCGCTGCTGTCGTGGCTGTCGATCGTCGATCGCAGTGGGTCGATGCGGTCGCCCGGCACGATCGTCGCAACCGGCTCCGATGGTCGGCGATTCCTGATCCAGACGCCGATGCACTTCCGAGACCGGCTGGCCTCGCTGCTCGGCCTCGAATATGCACCGACCGACGAGTATGCGCAGACAGTGCGCGACCGGATGGCGACGCGCCCCGCCGCCGAATGGTTGGCAGTGCTCGCGGCCGAGGGTATTCCTGCGGCCGAGGTGCATTCGTACGACGAAGCGCTCGCCGAGTCGAGTGCGGCGACCGACGTCGTGGCGGGCCGACGCGTGCCGGCGAGTCCGTTCGTGTTCGACGGGATCCGTCGGCCGTCAGATGCCCCACCACCCACGCTCGGCCAACACACAGCGGATGACGTCGACTCGTGAGAGCCGCCCGCATCCATTCCCACGGCGCACCTGGCGAGGTTGTCTGGGTCGACGAGGTCGACGTTCCCGAACCGGGTCCCGGCCGAGCGCTGCTGCGGGTCGATGCTGCGGCGCTGAACCTGCCGGACGCCATGCTCACTCGCGGCACCTACCCGCTCTCCGCGCCCTTTCCCTTCACTCCGGGCCTCGACGTCGGTGGCATCATCGAAGCCGTTGGTCCGGGCGGTGACCGGGACGCAGTTGGTCGGCGGGTCACTGCGGTTCCGGAGCTTCCACATGGCGGGCTGGCCGAGTTTGCCATCGTCAAGCTCGATCAACTCTTCGAGGTACCGGTCGCTGTGCCGATGCGGGACGCGGTGGCCGGTCAGATCATCTATCAGACAGCGCATGTCACGCTGCACCACCGAGGACGGCTCCAGCCCGGCGAGACCGTGTTGGTCCTGGGTGCGGCGGGCGGCGTCGGTCTGGCCACGATCCAGTTGGCGAAGTTGGCCGGGGCCCGGGTCATCGCGGTTGCCGCTGGAGCGGCCAAGGCACAGGCGTGCCTCGCTCACGGCGCGGACGAGGTGATCGATCACGGGGTCGGACCGATCCAGGAACGTGTACTGGCGCTGACAGGGGGTCGGGGCGTCGACATGGTGGTCGATCCGGTCGGCGGTGCGCTGTCCGATTCGGCGCGCCGCTGCCTTGCCGTCGACGGTCGGCTGCTGATCGTCGGCTTCGCCAGCGGCGACACCCCTCGATTCAACGGCGGTTCGATCTTGCGTTCGAGCATCTCGGTGATCGGCGTGTACATGGGTGCCTACAGCACCTCACCCCCAGGGCGACGCTTCGTCGACACCGTGCACGCCGAACTGATGGGCATGCTCGGCGACGGGCGGCTCGCGGTCCCCATCTCACGCGTGGTCGGGCTCGGCGATGTTGCCGCCGCGCTCAGCGATCTCGAAGCCCGAACGGTGATCGGCAAGATCGTGGTCGACCCGTCGATGTGAAGTGCCGGTTGCGTACGTCGCGGCCGACGCGACGCGGCGCGTTGTCATCGACAATCGGTGAGCAACCCGTCACGCGAAGTCGACGAAATTGCCGTCGCCGTTCAGTGGTACGCCAGTGGTACGCCTGATCTCTACCTTCGCCCCACACACGCCAGTTGCGTGCAGGGACCGAGGAGATCAAAATGCCCGAGAAGTATCCACCAATCGCCAACCGATTCGGCGGAGGTCGCCGTCGACTCCGTCGCTCACGTGGACGTTCAGATCGCAGTTCAGTCCGCGGCTCACTTCGGCCGGAGATCGTGGCGACGCTGATGATCGGCTCGCTCGGCATTGCCGGCGTCTCCACTGCGGCCGCGGCAGCGCCTGCGGTGGCCGTCAACCCGTGCGCCTCCGCTGGTGCCAACGTCACCCGATGGAACGGTGGTTCCGGCGACTGGGACACCGTGGCCAACTGGGACAACGGCGTCCCGGACAGCACGAAGACTGCATGTATCACCGCGTCGGGCTCGTTCGTGACGGCCGGAATCATGCAACAGGCGACGGCAAAGGCGATCGAACTCGGTGGCTCCAGCGGACTGGCGACCCTGCAGATCTTCGGTGCGCCGTTCAATCATCCCGGTCAGCTCAATCTCGCCAACCAGGATCCCGCACTCGGGGTGGAGGCGCACGGCCGGATCGTGTTGGCCGAAACGCATTTGGTCAGCGGCACGCCCGAGCCCACGCCGGGGAGGATCGCAGTTGGTTCCGGGACGTTGACCAACCGGGGAACGGTCGTCTCGTCCTACGTGGCCAACGGCCCGAACTATCTCGCGGGTAACTTCGACAATCAAAGTGTGTTGCAGGTCGACGAGTCGCTCGTCGGTCCCGCACCGGCAACCTGGACGAGTAGCGGGAACATCACGATCGCCCCCAACCGAGAGATCAACCTGAGCTGGGGACCCAGCGGATCCTTCTCGCAGACCGCTGGCACGATCCTGAACAACGGTGCGTACCATCAATTCGGCGGCGTGTTCTCGGCCAGCGGTAGTGGCGTCGAAACCGGAAATCCGCTGCAGTTCGACGGGTCGGTCACGATCAGTCCGAACGGAACAGGATCAGGTTCGTTCGAAATGCGATCAGGCAGCGACACGCTGGCTTCGGACATCAGTGCCGGCTACACGGTGCGAATCGCCGGCCAGCCGAGCAATCACAATGGCTTGCTGACGGTTCCGGTCAGCCGCACCAATCGCGGCGCGATTCGCCTCGGATCGACGGACGGCACGAGCGGCTCGCTGAGCATGGCGTCCGGCGCGACCTTGACGAACGTGAACACGATCGTCGCCGACGTGAACAACAACAGCGGCAACCCCGATCACATCACGGGCACCCTCGACAATCAGGGGAACCTACAGCTCGACGAGAACACGAACGACAACTTCTCGTCCGTCTGGACCAGCAGTGGCTCTGTGTCGATCGCGGCCGGTAAGGAAGTCGATCTGAACTGGTCGTCAGGCGGCGGGTCGTTCACCCAGACGGCGGGCACCTTCGTCAACAACGGTGTGTTCCTCCAATACGCGGGCGTGTTCCTGGCGACAGGCAGCGGCACCCAGACCGGCAACCCGCTGCAGTTCGACGGGCACATCACGATCAGCCCGTCGGGATCAGGCGCGGGCAACTTCGAGTTGCGCTCCGGCAGCGACACACTCGGCTCGGACATCGGCGCCGGCTACACCCTTCGAGTCGCCGGGCGGCCGTTCAACCACCACGGTGCCTTGATCGTTCCCGCCGGTGGCACCAACAACGGCACGATCTCCCTCGGCGGTGGCGACGGGACCCAAGGGACGTTGCAGGTCGCCAGTGGCGTCTTCACGAACAAGGGCACGATCTCCTCGGGCTACACCGATGTCGGGCACAACAACGGACCGAACCATCTGACCGGAGCAATCGACAACCAGGGCCAGATCTCCGCGCTGGTCAACGACATCGACAGGACGGGAGCGATCACCAACGGCGGCACTGTCACCGTCGGTGCGGGTCGATCCATCTCGTTCGCGAGCCTGAGCCAGCGCGCCGGAGCGACAACTGTCGGCGCAGGTGGAACGCTCGCAACCGACACCCACTCGGTGGCGGTCCAGGGCGGTCAACTCTCGGGTGACGGGACGGTGCAGGCCGATGTCTCGAACACGGGTGGAACCGTTCACCCCGGACACTCACCGGGCATCCTGACGGTGCAGGGCAACTACTCCCAGGCAGCGGGCGGCGCACTGGCGATCGACGTGGCCGGAACGACGCCGGGCACCGGGTATTCGCAGCTCGCTGTGACCGGAACGGCAACGCTGGCGGGAGCGTTGAACGTCACGACGTCGCCGCAGCAAACGGGGAACCTGCGCATCGTGACGGCCGGCACCCTCAGCGGCACGTTCGCCCCGGTCGCGTTCGTCGGTCAGACCGACAGCGTTTCCTATGACTCGACCGGCGTGACCCTCGGGGCCGTTGCCTCGGCGGTGCCACCGCCCCCGTCACCGGGACCGCCACCGCCCCCTTCACCGGGACCGCCCCCGTCACCTGGATCGGCTGGTGCTGCGTTCTCGGCGTTGGTGCCGGCTC
>JAYTRT010000114.1:0-2190 GCA_043746045.1 Actinomycetota bacterium
TCGACGACGTCGCGACCTACTACCGGTTCTTCGGCATCCGCCGCAAGCTCCCCGACCGGGAGCTGCGATCGGTCGTCAGCGGGACCAGCAGCCACGTCACCCTCCTGGCCTCCGACGAGGAGGGCCTGATCGGCGTCGGCGAATACATCATCGGCACCGATCCAACGAGCGCCGAGGTGGCATTTGCGGTGGCCAACGACCACCACCGCGAAGGAATCGCGACATTGCTCCTCGAACGTCTGGCCGTGATCGGTCACGACCGGGGCCTGCTCCACTTCACGGCAATGGTGCTTCCCGACAACGCCGACATGCAGTTGGTGTTCCGGACGGTCGGGCTGACCACGCACAGCCGTTTCGAGGACGGCGTCGTCGATGTCGTCCTCGACCTTTCTTCGGTCGTTTCATTGCTCGCAGCGGCCGCGACGCGAGAGGTGCTCGAACCGACGAAGCTGTCCGGGTGAAACGAATCGTCATCGGTCTCGGTGGAAACGCAATGCTGCGTCGTGGCGAGAGAGCCGACGCCGAGGTGCAATTGGAGCACATCCGTCAGGCTGCACCCGGTCTGGCCGCCGTGGCCAACCATGCCGAACTCGTGATCGTCCACGGCAACGGACCACAGGTGGGCATGCTGGCGCTGGAGCGCGAGAGCGACCCGGCGCTGTCCGCCACGTATCCGCTGGACGCACTGGTCGCCGAGACGCAGGGCCTGCTGGGCTACTGGTTGCAGCAGGCCATCGCCAATGCCGGTCTGGAACGCCGCATCACGACCGTCGTGACCCAGACCGTGGTCGACGCCGAAGACGAAGCGTTCCGCCGACCGACCAAGTTCATCGGGCGCGTCTACGACGAGGCCGAGGCCCACCGCCTCGCCGAGCAGCACGGATGGCATGTCGCCGCCGACGGTGAACGATGGCGTCGAGTGGTCGCCAGTCCGGCTCCCGTGCGGGTGGTCGAAGCCTCGATCGTGGAGGATCTGCTCGGACTCGGCGTCACCGTCGTCTGCGCGGGCGGAGCGGGCAGCGCTGTGGTGGACGTGGACCAGCGGTTGCACGGCGTGGAGGCTGTCGTCGACAAGGACCACGTTGCCGCATTGCTCGCCGTTGTCCTGCACGCCGATCAGTTCGTGCTGCTCACCGACGTCGCCGCGGTCATCGCCGACTACGGCACACCGGCCGCGAGACCGATCGGACGCATCAGCGCGGAAGAACTCGGTCGGCAGCATTTCGCCGATGGTTCGATGGGGCCGAAGGTGGTTGCCGCGTCGCATTTCGTGCAGCACACCGGCAACGTCGCAGCAATCGGATCGCTCGACGACATCGACGCGGTCGTCACAGGTACGGCCGGCACACAGATCACTGCGGGGAGACGATGAACATGAACGACGACGTGAACGACGACGTGGACAACGATGTGGACAACGGCGTGAGCGAGCTCTCGAGCGACATCTCGAGCGACATCTCGAGCGATGAGCTGCATCGTCTCGACCGCTACTGGAACGCCGCCAACTACCTCACCGTGGCGCAGATCTACCTGGCCGAGAACGCGCTGCTGCGCGAGCCGCTTCGTCCCGAACACATCAAGCCTCGTCTGCTCGGCCACTGGGGAACGAGCCCAGGGCTGTCGCTGATCTACGCGCACCTCAACCGTCTCATTCGGCGTACCGACGCCGACATCCTGTACATCGCCGGCCCGGGGCACGGCGGACCGGCGATGGTCGCCAACGTCTACCTGGAGGGCACGTACTCCGAGATCTACCCCGACGTCAGCCAGGATCTCGCTGGACTGCGGCGCCTCATCCGCCAGTTCTCGACGCCGGGGGGAATCCCCAGTCATGTCGGTGTTCCGACACCCGGTTCGATCCACGAGGGCGGCGAACTCGGCTATGCGCTCGTCCACGCCACGGGCGCGGCGATGGACAATCCGGGCTTGATCGTCGCCTGCGTGATCGGCGACGGCGAAGCAGAGACCGGGCCGCTCGAGGCGTCGTGGAAGGCCCCGTTCTTCCTCGACGCCAGTCGCGACGGCGCCGTTCTCCCGATCCTGCACCTCAACGGCTACAAGATCTCCGGGCCGACGGTCCTCGGCCGACGCACCGACGACGAGGTTGCTGCGCTCCTGACAGCGCACGGTTGGGCCCCGGTGATCGTGTCCGGCGACGATCCGACAGATGTCCACGCAACGCTGGCGGCC
>JAYTRT010000115.1:0-6967 GCA_043746045.1 Actinomycetota bacterium
ACGGTCATGTCGGTTGCCGTCATGTGCACGATCACGTCGTCGGCACGCAGGTATGCCAAGGTCGCTCCGTTCCCATCCTGCTCGCCTCGGCCCGGGCGATCACCGACCGCAACGGTCATTCCGTTCGCCGTGGCGAATCGGGGCGACGCGAGGACGAAATCTGCGTCGGTCGCGTCGAGCTTGGAAACACCGGCGAGTCCCTGGCTGACGACCGAGAGACGGCTGCCGTGAACCGAATCGCTCCACTGGCCGTATCCGTTGGCGCCGAAGACATTGGCCGGGGACCCGCCGTCCCAGATGTATCCATCGGGTACCGAGGTGAGCTCGAACGCTGTTGGTTGCACTGGATTGTCGGGATTGACACCGGCACAATCCATGCCCGTCGAGAAGGCCAATCGGCACAGCGTCTTGCTACTGATCCTCCACGTACCGTCTCGATACACGGCGCTACCGGCGACCTGGTTCGGGAAGTACGTCGACCGCGAGGAGCCGCAGAGCACCCTGAACGAGACGAGCGCGTCGGCAGCATCGGTGAACTGGACCGTGTCGACTCCGAGCCGGGCGCAACTGACGAGACCGCGTGCTGCCTGCAGCGCGGCATCCATCTTGTCGGCGTTGAGCTCACCGTTCTCGACCAGATGCCCGCGCAGTTGTTTGTCGAGGTCGATCAAGATCCAGTGTTGATATGCGTACCGAACGGCGGCTTCGGCCGTCACCTGGCTGGTGACCGCGTCGGTCTGGGTGGGGAGAGGATCGGCGGTCGAGACGTCGCCAGGAACCAGGGTGGTGCTCGGCCCGACGAGTGAAACCAACGGGGCCGTCACGGACTCGGTGTTCGTCGTTTCGACCGGCACCGACGGACCGGTGACCGGATCAACAGGAACCACAGTCGTGTCGGGCATGGCGGTCGATGCGGGCACGGCGGTCGATGCGGGCGCGGCGGTCGATGCGGGAACGGGGCCCGTGTCGGGCACGGCGATCGCGACGGTGGTTCGGGCGTCCGACGGTGCGGGTGGGGCCTGAACCGCCGCTCGGCGGTCGCCGCACCCGGCGAGAAGCAGCACAGTGAGCACGATCATTCCGGTCCTGCGCCGATTCCCCATGTCCGAGACAGTAGTGCCCGTGCCGAGAGGGTCTGTCCGCAGAGGGTCTGTCCGCGTCGGCCGACGCCTCCCACACAGGCCCCGCAACCGAGCGGGGCTACGTTCGAACGCGTGAAACTCGGAGTGTTCGGACTGAACAGCAAGATTGCCAGTGTCCCAGGAATCGTCACTCGATTGGCGGCCCGTTGTGAGTCGCTCGGCTACGAGAGTTGGTGGGCCGGCGAGCACGTCGTCTTGCCGTCGCCGCGTGTTCCACCTGCGCCGATGGAACCAGAGGACTCGATTCTCGATCCGCTCGTCCATCTCGCATTTGTCGCCGCTGTGACCGAGCGGATGTTGCTCGGCACCGGCATCATCATTCTGCCCCAGCGCAATCCGTTGGTGCTCGCCAAGCAGATCGCCAGCCTCGATGCAATGAGTGGCGGGCGTTTCGTGTTCGGCGTCGGAGTCGGCTACCTCGAGCCGGAGCTGAACGCGATCGGCGTCACGCTCGCCGAGCGCGCCAGCCGTACCGACGATCATCTCGCCGCGATGCGTTCGCTCTGGTACGACATTGCGCCGGTCGCGTTCGACGGCGCACACACCCACTTCAGCGGCCTGGACGCCAACCCACGACCGATGGCGCCCATTCCTGTTGTGATCGGTGGCCGCACCGAAGGTGCGTACAAACGCACCGTCGAACAAGGCAACGGATGGTACGGGTTCATGCTCACCCCGGAACAGGCTGCCGAATCGGTCCGTGCGTTGGCAACGGCGTCGCAACACCACGACCGGCCGGCCGGGCTCGGTGAAGTCGAGATCAGTGTCACCCCGGCACGCCGGCTCACATCCGACATGGTCCGGCAATACGCCGACGCCGGAGTCGATCGACTGATCGTGTACCCGTTGCCCGTCGAGGACGAGTCTGCGATCGACTCGTTCCTGACCGGTCAGGCCGAGGTCGTGTACGGCTGATCAGCGACGCTGTTGTCGTGATCGGAGCGAGCCCGGTGGGCCGCAACTGAACGTGTCGCGCCCGGCAGGTGCGACGCTCATGACGAGTGCGTTAGTTTCGGAACAGGGGTTGCTCAGAGGGGGAACGATGGATGCCGAAACACTTCGCGCTGGACTGACGCATCCGGTGATCGACGCCGACGGTCACCAGATCGAATTCATCCCGCTGATCCGCGATCTGCTGGCGGCAGATCGAGGCGAGGCCGTTGCGTCCCGTTTCGACGCGGCAGTCAACCATCTCGCGGCGAAGAAACTGACCGATCCGGGCCAACGACGGGCGTTCGGGATGTCGCGATCCGGGTGGTGGGGGCTGCCGGCCCGCAACACCTTGGACCGAGCAACGGCGATGTTGCCGAAGCTGCTGCACAGTCGACTCGACGAACTCGGAATCGACCTGGCGATCCTCTACCCCACCGTTGGACTCATGCCGATGGGACTCGACGATCCGGAACTGCGCTGCGGACTGGCCAGAGCGTGCAACCGTTACAACGCAGAGAGCTACGCCCCGTTCGTGGATCGCCTCCTGCCTGTCGGAGTCATTCCCACGTACACACCGGACGAGGCCATTGCCGAATTGGAGTACGCGACAACCGAGTTGGGGCTGCGTGCGTTCCTGTTCGGCGGACTGGTCAAGCGTCCGGTTCCCGGGTTCGAAGATGTTCGCACCGCGCGCTGGGTCGACGGCCTCGGCCTCGACAGCGAATACGACTACGACCCGCTGTGGCAACGCTGTTCCGAACTCGGAGTGTCGCCCACCTTCCACTCGACGGGCATCGGCTTCGGCAGCCGTGTTTCACCGACGAACTACGTCGCCAATCACATCGGCAACTTCGCGGCCGGCAACGAAGCAATCTGTCGGTCCCTGTTCTTCGGTGGTGTGCCGCGCCGATTCCCCGACCTGCGATTCGCGTTCCTCGAAGGCGGCAGCGCCTGGGCGTGCACACTGTTCGCCGACATCCTCGGTCACTACGAGAAGCGGAACCTCGAGAGCCTCGCCCACTACGACCCCGCCAATCTCGACCGCAACGCCCTTCGTGCGCTGTTCGCCCAGCACGGTTCCGAACGCTTCACCGAGCGGCTGGATCGACTCGATTCGGGGCTGAACTTCCTGTCCGACAGCGACGACCGACCTGCCGATCTGAACGAGTTCTCCCGGGCCGGAATCGACTCTGCCGCAGATGTCGTCGATGTGTTCGCCCGCCAGTTCCACTTCGGCTGCGAGGCAGACGACCCGACGAATGCGTTTGCATTCGATGTGCGCATCAATCCACATCGGACGCGACTGCGGGCGATGTTCGCGTCCGATATCGGACACTGGGACGTGCCCGACTTTCGCGGCGTGCTCGGCGAGGCCTGGGAACTGGTTGACGACGGTCTGCTCGACCTCGACGAATTCAGGGCCTTCACGTTCTCGAACGTCGTTTCACTGTTCGGTGGTACGAACCCGAATTTCTTCGACGGCACGATTGTCGCCGACGCAGCGCGAGCCGAAATCGGCATCATCGCCGAAGCGGCGAATTGACACGGCGAACTGACACGGCGAACTGACACGGGAAAGCGGACCGGCGAGCGGAAAGCCGGTTGCCTTTCCGAAATGAGATCGTTTCGTTTAGGATTGCCGCATGTTCGAATCGGTCACATCACCGGAGCCGGTCATCTCGGTCGAAGACAGCGTGCACCAGCGCAGATGGTGGGCGCTCGCTGTTCTCTGTCTGTCGCTGATGGTCATCACGCTCGACAACACCATTCTCAACGTGGCGATCCCCGCCCTCGTCAAGGACCTGCACGCCTCGACGAGCCAGCTGCAGTGGATCATCGACGGATACACGCTCGTGTTCGCGGGACTGCTGCTGACGCTGGGCAGTGTCGGCGACCGATTCGGCCGCAAGGGTGCACTGATGGTCGGCCTGATCATCTTCGGATCGGGATCGGCGATGTCGGCGTTCGCCGGCAGCGCTGCACAGCTGATCTTCACCCGCGCAACGATGGGTATCGGCGCCGCGCTGATCATGCCCGCAACGTTGTCGCTGCTCACCAACATCTTCCACGATCCTCGTGAGCGGGCCCGGGCAATCGGCGCCTGGGCCGCCGTCGCAGGGGCGAGCGGTGCGCTTGGCCCGGTCCTCGGCGGGCTGCTCCTCGCCCATTTCGCGTGGGGCTCGGTGTTCTTCGTCAACCTCCCGATCATCGCTGTCGCCCTCGTCGGCGGCTGGTATCTGTTGCCGTCGTCGCGAGACGCCGATGCACCACAGCTCGACCCCATCGGGGCTGGTCTGTCGATCGCCGGTCTGGTCGGGGTGCTGTGGGCGATCATCGAGGCGCCGTCGAAGGGCTGGACCCGACCCAGTGTGCTCGGCCTGTTGGCCGTCGGCGTCGCCTTCATCATCGGCTTCGTCATCTGGGAGCTGCGCAGCAGCCACCCGATGCTCGATGTTCGGTTCTTCCGCAACCGCCGCTTCTCCGCCGCGAATGCAGCAATCACGCTCGTCTTCTTCGCGATGTTCGGGCAGGCATTCCTCGGTACCCAATACCTTCAGACCGTGCTCGGATTCTCGGCACTCCAGTCCGGCTTGCGGATGCTGCCGATGGCGCTGGTGATGGTCGCGCTGGCGCCGTTCGCACCCCGGTTCGTCGAGAAGATCGGTACCAAGCTCGTCGTCGGCGCCGGCCTCGTCGTGGTTGTGGCCGGGCTCACGATCGTGGCCACCGTTCCGGTCGCCGACGGCTACGTCCACCTGCTGATCGGGTTCATGTTCGTCGGTGCGGGGATGGCGCTGACGATGGCTCCGGCGACCGAATCGATCATGGGCTCGCTGCCGCGAGCCAAAGCGGGCGTTGGCTCGGCGATGAACGACACGACCCGTCAGATGGGCGGAGCGCTCGGTGTCGCCATCCTCGGCTCTGTGTTCGCGACCGTCTATCGACCGCACATCGCCGATCGGCTCGCCGGTGCAGGCCTGACCCACGAGCAATTGACTCGCGCTCAGGACTCGATCGGGGGTGCTCTCCAAGTCGCCGCCGATCTCCCGGCCGCAACGGCCCGTACCGTCGTGTCGATCGCCAAAACCGAATTCGTCGATGGGATGCACCTCGCCCTCTGGGTCGCGGCGGCGATCGTTGCTGTCGCCGCGGTCGTCGTGTTCGCCTTCCTGCCGGCACGCGCCCCTGAGCACGACGCCAACTCGTCTAGGGATCCGGAGGCCGAACTGGTCCCGATCGTCGACACCCTCGACGCCATCACCCAATCCGTCGGTGGAACGTTGGCAGCCGAGGACCTGGTCGATGCGCAAGACTCGTTGCGATGACGGGACACACGCTCATGCCTCCGCGGCGCGGCCGCCAGCGAAGCGAGATCGCGGATCAGGCGATCCTCAACGCAACGCTCGAAGTTCTCGCGGAGGAGGGTTTCGGAGGTTTGACCATGGCTGCAGTCATCGCTCGGTCCGCAGTTTCATCGGCCACGCTCTACCGGCGCTGGCCGACCAAGCAAGATCTCGTCGCGGGCGCTCTCGCTTCGCTCGCTCCTGCAATGACCGATGTCGACACCGGATCGCTGGAAGGCGACATCGCGGCACTGATCAACGGTCTCGCCGAGGCACTGTCGGCACAACGCGATGATCTGGCCGAGGCCGTCGCGCACGAACTACGCCGGAACCCCGACTTCCGAGCTGCCGTCAACGACAAGTTCCTGCGACCCCGTCTGGCCGTGTTCGACAGCGTCCTCCGGCGCGCCCGCGAGCGTGGTGAGCTCGGCCAGGGGGTGACCACGACGGTTGCGTACAGCTTCGTGTCGGGACCGCTTCATCACCGCGTCTTCGTGCTCGGCGAAGCAGCGAATCCTGCGTTCCGTCGTTCGGTTGTCACCGGCGCGCTCGCTGCGCTCCGTGCTCTCGCCCCGCCCTCGCCGTGAGCCCGCTCATCGCTCTTGCGGTATTTCCGGTGATCTTCATCGGGGAACTTCCGGACAAGACGATGTTCGCCAGCCTGGTCATGGCGACGCGCGGCAAGCCGAGCCGGGTGTGGCTCGGCGCTGCGGCTGCGTTCCTCGTACACGTCGTCATCGCGACGACGATCGGTGTCGCTCTGTTCCACATCGTGCCGCATCGAATCCTGGAGCTGATCGTCGCCGCGATGTTTCTGTTCGGCGCCTGGTTCGCGTGGCGTGAGACCACCAAGGACGAAGAGGAACTGGTCGAGGAGGAATCGTCGAAGCACGGTGTCACGATGACGGCGTTCATCGTCATCTTCCTCGCCGAATGGGGCGACCTGACACAGATCCTCACCGCCAACCTTGCGGCCAGATATCACTCCGCTCTCTCGGTGGGAATCGGAGCGACACTGGCGTTGTGGACCGTGGCCGCCATTGCCGTTGCGAGCGGTACCACGCTGCTGCGCTTCGTCAAGGTCAACACGATCCGCAAAGTGACGGTTGTCGTCCTGATCGCGCTTGCCGGCTACTCGCTGTTCGAGGCCTTCCGTTAACTTGCCCTGATGGAACATCGCCAGCTCGGAACTTCAGGTCCGCAGCTGTCCGTCGTCGGTCTCGGATGCAACAACTTCGGAATGCGCATGGATGCTGTCGCTACAGCTGCGGTCGTCGGTGCAGCACTCGACGCCGGCATCACCCACTTCGACACCGCCGAGATGTACGGCGGCGGGAAGTCGGAGGAGTTTCTGGGCGCCGCACTGGGATCACGCCGAGACGACGTGATCATCGCGACGAAGTACCTCCCCCGACCGAAGGACGAGCCGTACACGCCAGGCGTGCTTGCCGCCCGTATTCGTGATGCTGCGGAGGGCAGCCTCCGACGGCTCGGCACGGATCACATCGACCTCTACTACCAGCACTATCCCGACGCCGATGCCCCGAT
>JAYTRT010000116.1:0-6957 GCA_043746045.1 Actinomycetota bacterium
GGTCGTGGCGGGCGGTACGTCGTCGCGCGCGAAAGAGTCCGCATGCATCCAATCTCTCCGCAGAAGCTCGCAAACCGTTACGTACTGCTCGAATGTGTGGCGGTCGGGGGGATGAGCGAGGTTTGGCGCGCTCGCGACGACGTTCTTCAACGGACGGTCGCGGTGAAGATCCTCGGGCGCCAGCTGCTGGGCTCCTCTGAGTTCGCGAGCCGTTTCCGAGCCGAAGCGCGCCACAGCGCTTCGTTGAGTCACCCTGGAGTCGCCAGCGTCTACGACTACGGCGAAGACGGTCAACGGGCGTTCTTGGTGATGGAGTTCGTCGACGGCGAGTCGCTGTCGACTCTCCTCGGGCGCACTCCGATACCACCGTTGACGACGACGTTGTCGATCCTCTCCCAGACCGCAGAGGCGCTCCATGCTGCCCACTCGGCTGGAATCATCCATCGAGACGTCAAACCCGGCAACATCATGATCACGCCGGCCGGCGCCACCAAGGTCACCGATTTCGGAATCGCCAGGGCAACCGGAGCGATCTCTGTGACGGCCGTTGGCCAAGTGTTGGGCACGCCGCAGTACATGTCGCCCGAACAGGCCTCTGGTCAGGAAGTCGGGCCGGCGTCGGACATCTACTCCCTGGGTGTCGTTGCCTACGAGGCGCTTGCCGGACGCCGCCCGTTCATCGAGTCGACACCGTTGGCGTTGGCGCTCGCCCACGTCAACTCTGTCCCCCCGATGTTGCCCGACAGTGTGCCGCCCGACGTTCGTGCGCTGGTCGAGCGGGCGATGTCGAAGGATCCTGCTCGACGACCAGCGAGTGCAGCGGTGTTCGCCGCTGATCTGCGTTCCCAGCAGATGCGCGTGACCCCTCCACCGGCGGGTGATTTGCTCGGTGAGACACAGCGGATGCCGCTCGGGAGTGACGCTGCAACTGCGCAGTACGTCGTACCCGACGCCGACGGTGTGGTCGGATCACGGCGGCGTACAGCTGTGCTCGCGGTCGTCGCAGCAGCGGTCTTGGCCAGCGTCGTCCTGATCGCATTCTCGAGGCGAAACCAATCGACCACACTGTTGGCCTCGACGCGAGCGACCGAGTCGGTATCGACCGCAAACCCGACCTCCGCCGTGACTGCGACCGATTCAACGATCGTCCCCGCAGCATCGGTGCTCGCTGTCCCAGCGACGAGCGCCCGGCCGACAACTGTTGCGTCCACAACTATTGCGTCGACAACTGTTGCGTCGACAACTGTTGCGTCGACAATGAAATCGACGACGTCGCCGACGATCGTTGTCGATCCGCAGGCGTACCTCGGCAGGCCTGCCAGCGACGTGCAGCGCGAGCTCGAGGCGTTGGGCTTCACCGTCGTGCAGCAAAGCGCGAAGGACAAGGCCCGCCCCGGCGACTCGGTGATCGAGCTCCGACCCGCAGGCAACCTCGTTCCAGGAAGCGACATCACGCTCATCCTCGGCCGGGTCAAAGCCGACGACTGAGAACCGAACATATGCGCCTCGAGCAGACCATCTAGCGTCGTGTGAGGCCGCGACTTTCGTTGATCGCCCACAGGGCTGAAGTTCACGTCGCACAAACGCGAGCGAACTCGGATCTGGCGGAACGTTTGATTCACCGTCAGGAACATCGACCAGGTGGAAGAGGAGAAACTCTGTCCAGCCGGACCATGTCGAGATCTCCACCAGGCGTCACGCGTCCGAGCGGACATCCCGGGCTCCAACGTTTGGCTCAGACGCCTGCGGCGGTGATGATGGCGTCGGTGATGAACCCGGCGAGTAGTCCGATGAGCAGGCCGTAGGCGAGGAGGTCCATTCGTCGGGTTTTGGCGGCGACGTTGATGAGTTGGATGATGACGTAGAGGATCGATCCGGCGGCGAGTGTGAGGAAGATGACCGAGAGGGCTTCGGAGGTGACGGCGTGGCCGATCGCGGTGCCGATGAAGGTGGGGCCGCCGCTGATCACGCCGAGGGTGAGGAGGAATCCCCAGCTCGGGATGACGCGGGTGCCGTCGATGGTGGTGTCGGCGGCGAGAGGAGCGACGATGCCGAAGCCTTCGGTGGCATTGTGGAGGGCGAAGCCGATCACGAGCAGGGTGGCGAGCGCGATCTGGCCTGATGCGGAGGCCTGGCCGATGGCGAGGCCTTCGGCGAAGTTGTGAAGTCCGATCCCGACTGCGATCAAGAGTGCGAGGCGTCGTGCGGGGGACCATGTTGCGAGACGATTGTGGGGCGGGGCGTGTTCGAGCACGGCGACGCTCGCGCTGGACGCCGCGTGGAACTCGATCTCGGCGTCGTCGACATGATGGAGTTCGGGTCTGCGTGTGAGTCGGTTCATCCAGTGTTCGTATGCGACGAGTCCGAGGAGGCCTGCGGCGAGCCCGCCTGCGAAAAGTGTGCCGTAGCCGAATGCCGGGGCGAGGCCGCCGTGACCGCTGTGGAACTGGCCGAGGGCGGCGTGGATTGGTTCCCATGCGGCTGAGAGCACGTCCCATGCCAAGAACACCAAGACGCCGACGGCGACGGCGTTGAGGATGATGCGTAATGCGGGTGCGGGACGTTTCAGTCGGCCGATCGGGAGGCCCAAGAAGATGGTGGAGCCAGCGATGAAGCCGAGCAACAGTGTCTTGGTGAGACTCACGCGTCAACTCCTTCGAACGGTGACATTAGGGAAGCCTAATGTCACCTTGGATGCGGCGGCCAGCCCGACGTCGGCGCCCAACGCTTCGGCCGTGACATCGGCACAGGCCTCGCACCACAGGATCACCCCGAGACCACAAGAGACCGTCACCTCGTTCGTCGCGGTGATCGCGGTGATCGCGGTGAATTGCGAGAACAGCTAGATTCACGTCCGGAAATGGGTGAGGGGGATGAATGGACGCGGGGGATGCCACGAACTCTGCGTTGGTCGACGAGGCGTTGCGTTCGCGTCGGACGGTACGGGCGTTCGAGGTCGACGAGGTGCCGATCGAGACGGTGAGAGACCTGCTCGACGTTGCCCGTCACGCCCCGAGTACCTTCAACACCCAACCGTGGCGCGTGCACGTCGTGATCGGCGACGCCAAACGCGAGCTCAGCGCCGCTCTCACGCAGGCGCATGACGCGGCGACGGGTCCCGCGCACTCGGCGATCCCCCCGGCCGCACCGCCATCAGTGCGAGCACGGCAGCGCGACTTCTTCGCCCGCTACTACGCGACGATCGGCGTCGATCCGAACGACGCAACGGCACGTCATCGACAGACCGCCCGCAACTATGCGTTCTTCGATGCGCCGGTCGGGCTCGTGTTCACGATCGACTCATCACTCACTCGCCACAGTTGGCTCGATCTCGGACTGTTCATCCAGACCTTCATGATCGCGGCCCACGCTCGAGGGCTGGCCACGATCGCGCAGGTGTCGTTCGTGCGCTACGAGCCGGTGATCCGCACCGTACTCAGGCTTCCCGATGGAGAAACGGTGGCCTGTGGCATGTCGCTGGGTGTGCCCGATCGCTCCTCGGACGTCAACCAGATGAGCATCCCACGCGAGCCGATCTCACAGTTTGTGACGTGGCACGGAACAGGCGGGTCGGTGAACCCCGCTGGCGGGGAGCCGCAAACCGGATAGCTGTGAATTCTGATCCTGCAGGATGTGGATCCGTTGTCGCAGACGTGGCCGGCTGTCAGGGGAAGCGGTCGTTCTTGCTGATCGTGACGTCGGTGGACGTCACGATGACCTGGTCGCCGGCCGCGAGTTCGAGGCCTTCGCGGAATCCTCTGGTGGCTCTGGGCGAGGACATATCGATACGTACGCGAATGATCTCACGCACACACCGGTGCGGGGTCGCACCGATGAAGACGTTGGCAGCCGTCCGCTTGCTCGAAACGTCCGAGCGGCGGCCCATCGCGCTTTGCGCGTTGCATCGCTTCCAGCCACGAGCTCTTCGAATGGTTGTGCAGGGGCCTCGATGATCTCGTTGGTGGCGTCCACGGATCGGCGTTCCGGTTGCACGAGGTCGGTGCGTCGCTGGAGGGCAGCACAGTTCCGGGCCTGGTACACATCCCGGTCCTCGGCTTCCCCGTTCAGGGCACCTGGGACACGAATACACCGGGGTGCGAGAAGTCACCTTTCCATCGACGGTGTGCCAACTGGGATGTCGGTGCGGCCGTGATCGATCCATCCGGAAGCACGTAGTACAGGTTGTCGCCCGGGCGAGGAGCGCAGCCGGTGTTCGTCGACGCAGCCACGATGTGACCACCCGGACCCGTGCGGAGAACGGCCGTGCGCGGGACGGACACCTCGAGCTGCTGATTGCCATCGACATTCTGGGCTCGCGACGTGGCGGGCACGATTGTGTGCGTGTGGTCGTCGCACGCAACGTGTTCGTATCGCTCGCGGTCACGTCCGTCGGGGTGCGCGGCCAGTGACCGGATCGGCCAGGCGAGCGTCAGCGCCAGGCACGATGTTGCCACCGCGATCCGACATCGGTGGGAGCGGGCATTCGTCGCAGAGTTTTCGGTCACCGTTGTGGATCGACACGTACGTCCGGAACTTGACGGGCGCTCCGTATCTGCCGGCAGACAGGCCAGGAGGCATGAGCCGTGGCACGTCGGCGTGGTGGCGGCACTCGTCGTCGCCAGATGGGATCGCTCAATCGGGAGGCGGCCCGCTCCGGGCGGATTGTGCGATCAGGTCAGCCAGAGGTCGATGATGTGCGGATTTCCTTTCGGGTTGCGGGAGGACGCGCTCTCTGCAACCTCTCAGTAGCTACGCCGATCGGCACTCTCGAAATTCGACACGCCCGCAAACAGTTGCCCGGCCGGCGGGATGACCGGTCGCGAGGTCCACGCAGAGCAACCGATGGAGCGCGAACCGTGTCGGGTTGACCTCACGTTCCCAGGACGATGTCGGGCTCAGGTGGTTGCCGATCGACGAGCCACACGCGGAGCGGCTTGTGTTGCCCCTCCGTGTCGTGCATGCTGAGCCGCATGAGCATGAGCATGGGGATCGGCGGCGGTGGCGGCGGGAATCGGGCCGAGGCCGAACGCTGGGCTGATGACCTTCGTTCCAACCCGGGCACCGCGAAACGATGGGACCGCTCGCAACGCATCCGCTTCGCACTTGCCTTCCTTCCGCTGGTTGTGATCGTGGTCCTCGGATTCATCGTTCTCTGAGCGCTCTGGTCGTCGGACCGCGTGGCTCGCGGCGTGGGTGCGTTGCGGCCGGCGGATCAGTGTGGGTGAGGACATATCCATACGTACGGCAAAGATCTCGCGCTCAAAACGGTTCGATGTTGGCACACCCCGTTCGTCGACAGTTCCGATGCGGGGCCGATGTCGAGATGCTCGCAAAGAGCCGTGTTCGCGATCACGTCGCCACGGGTGCTGTCCGGTCGTGTGACCAGGACTTCGGCCGCCTACTCTTCGCGTTCTGGATCGACTCGACGAAGGGAGCGCATCGTGGCGCGACTCGATGGCAAAGTGGCATTCATCACTGGTGCGGCGCGAGGTCAGGGGCTGTCGCACGCACTCCGGCTGGCGGGCGACGGCGCGCATGTGGTGATCTCCGACATCTGCGGTCCGGTCGGGGGGAACATGATCCGGCCATCGTCGCCGGACGACCTCGATGCGGCGGTGCGGGCGATCGAGAATCTCGGCGCTGGCACGAAGGTCATTGCCGGCCGGGTCGACGTCCGTGACTTCGGCGCGCTCGAGGAGTTCGCCAACGACGCGGTCCGACAGCTCGGTGGGATCGACATCGTGGTCGCCAATGCGGGCATCATCAACTACGCCGAGTTCGCCGACTACACGACCGAAATGTTCACCGCCTGCGTCGACACCAATCTGACCGGGGTGTTCAACACCGTGAAGGCGACGGTCCCGCACATGATCGCTGGCGGAAAGGGTGGATCCGTCATCCTGATCAGCTCGACGGCGGGCATCAAGGGCCAGCCGTTCACGCTCGGCTACACCGCAGCCAAGCACGGCGTGGTCGGCCTGTGCAAGGGCTTGGCGAACGAGCTCGGTCAGCACGACATTCGCGTCAACACGATCCATCCGAGCGGGGTTCTCACTGCGATGGGCGAAGCGCCCGGACTGATGGACATCATCGGCAAGCACGCCGAGACGATGGGCCCACTCTTCATGAACACTCTCTCGGGCGAGATGATGCAGACAACGGAGATTTCGAACGCGGTCGCGTTCCTCGCAGGCGATGAGTCGCGCTCCATCACCGGCCTGCAGATGACGGTCGACCGGGGCAACACCAACCGCTGACACGGTGCTGCGGCACACCGTCGGTCACCAACCGGTCGGGAGCGAAATCCTTCTCGGATGACGAGCGTGCGCTGCCTGGGGCATCATGCGCTGGACGAGTCAGGACTGTTAGCTTGCCGACCTATGTTCATCCTCAAAACCCTCATCAAGTCGATCGTGTTCCGTCTTGCGTTCTCGGTTGTCGGCCTCGCAGTCATCATCTTCCTGGTGGCGCGCTGAAGATCGATTCAACGCGCCAGACATCGAGACATCATCGAGACATCATCGAGACATCGAGACATCGAGACACCGACACGTCCCGACATCCAGCGAGCGCACCCAGCGCACCGAGCGGCGACGCGGGTGAACGAATTCGGGCGTGAGCTCAGGACGTCGCGCTGAAGTCGACGGCCTCGGTGTCGACGGTGCCCGCGGTGCGGCCCGGTGCCGTTTGATATGTCCAGTACAGGTTGGTGTGTGCGATGACCTGATCGGGCGGCGGCGCTCCCCAGGCCGTCTGGTCTTCGGTGGTGTGGGCATCGCCGACGAGCGTGGCGTCGTAGCCCCTGGCGAATGCGCCGTGCAGCGTCGAGCGGATGCATGCATCGGTTTGCGCGCCGACGACGACCAGTCGACCGATTCCGAGTTCGCTGAGGACGGCTTCGAGATTGGTGTCTTCGAACGAATCGCCGTAGTGCTTCTCAACCAGATGCTCGGCCGT
>JAYTRT010000117.1:0-6956 GCA_043746045.1 Actinomycetota bacterium
CGCTGACCGTCAACTGGTCGAGTGAGGCAAGGTCATGCCGGTAGTCGATCGACGTGACGACGGCCCGTCCGGTACGGCTGCCGTGCTTGAACCACCAGCGACTGCCGACTGTGAGCGGCTGGTCGATCATCCAGCACAGGTCGACCTCGACCTCTTCGCCGACGAACGGCACCTCGGCCGAGTCAGCGGACACGAGAACATCACCCCGAGACACGTCGACCTTGTCAGCGAGTTCGACGACGAGCGCGTGACCGATCTCGGCCCCGTCGACGGACCTGCCGGCGCGATGCAGGGCCTTGACGGTGGTGGTGATTCCGGCGGGCTGGACGGTGACGACGTCGCCGACGGTGAGGCTGCCACCGGACAGCACGCCGGCATAGCCGCGGAAGTCGGCGAACTCGCCACCCTGGGGACGAATGACGCGCTGGATGTGGACACGACCACCAACGGCGACGCGGGGCTCGGCATCGAATTCCTCGAGCAACTCGAGCAACGGCTTGCCGTCGTACCAGGGGGTGTTCACGGAACCGTCGACGACGTTGTCGCCGAGCAGCGCCGAAAGCGGCAGGGCCACGACGGGCACGGGTGTCGGCAGGGCGAGCACGTACTCCTCGACCTCCTTGGCGATGATCGAGAACTCGCTCTCGTCCCAGTCGATCAGGTCCATCTTGTTGACCGCAACGACAATGGCTTTGACGCCGAGCAGAGTTGCGATGAACGCATGACGACGAGTCTGTTCGACCACACCGTGCCGGGCATCGACCAGCACGATCGCGACATCCGCCGTCGAGGCGCCGGTGACCATGTTGCGCGTGTACTGCGCATGCCCGGGCGTGTCGGCGACGATGAAGCTGCGGTTCGGCGTCGCGAAGTACCGGTGCGCGACATCGATCGTGATCCCCTGCTCGCGCTCGGCGCGTAGCCCGTCGGTGAGGAGCGCGAGGTTGGTCTCGCCGTCGCCGTAGCGGCGGCTGGCCTTGATGACCGCGCTCAGTTGATCCTCGAACACCGTCTTGGTGTCGTGGAGCAACCGACCGATGAGGGTGCTCTTGCCGTCGTCGACCGAACCAGCGGTGGCGATGCGGAGCGTGCCGCGCTGACCAACGTCGACCCGGCGTGTCATGACTGCTGCTGCGCTCATCAGAAGTATCCCTCTCGCTTACGGTCTTCCATTGCGGATTCGCTGAATGTGTCGTCGGCGCGAGTTGCCCCGCGCTCGGTGATCCGTGCTGCGGCCACTTCGGCGATCACGTCATACACCGTGGTCGCTGTCGATTCGACGGCGCCGGTGCAACTCGCGTCGCCAACGGTGCGGTAGCGGACAACGGCGTCGAATGACTTCTCGTGCGGCTCGAGCACAACGGGGCCTCCGACGGACAGCAGCATGCCGTCACGCTCGACGACCGTGCGGGTGTGGCTGTAGTAGATGCTCGGCAGTTCCACCTCGTGGAACGCGATGTAGTTCCAGATGTCGACCTCGGTCCAGTTCGACAGTGGGAAGGCGCGCAGGTGCTCGCCCTTCTTGATGCGTGCATTGAGCACGCCCCACGGTTCGGGCCGCTGTTGACGCGGATCCCATCGACCCTGGCGATCGCGAAAGCTGAGGATGCGCTCCTTGGCGCGGGCTTTGTCCTCGTCCCGACGCCCACCACCGAAGGCTGCATCGAAGCCGTGCTCGGTGATTGCATCGAGCAACGTGACTGACTGCAGTCGGTTCCGACTGGCCCGGGGGCCGACCTCTTCGACGACGCGCCCCGAGTCGATCGACTGCTGCACGCTCGCGACGACGAGACGAACCCCTGCGGACTCGACGAACGCATCGCGGTACTCGATCACCTCTCGGAAGTTGTGCCCCGTGTCCACATGCATCACCGGGAACGGAAGGCGGGCCGGAGCGAACGCAAGGAGGGCGAGATGCAGGAGCACCGCGGAGTCCTTGCCACCGCTGAACAGCAACACGGGGTTCTCGCATTCGGCCGCGACCTCACGGATGATGGTGATGGCTTCGTCGGTCAACGCCTCGAGGTGCAGGGACGCGGCGCGCTGGGCAGCGGTTGGATCGGCCTGCACGCCGTTGAACGGGTCGAGGTCGGTGCTCATCCGTGCAACCCGCATTCGGTCTTGGCGCTACCGGCCCAGCGACCGCCCCGCTTGTCTTCGCCCGGAGCGACGGGACGAGTGCAGGGCCAGCAGCCGATGGACGGAAAACCACGCTCGGTCAGCGGGTTGGCCGGCAAGTCGTGCAATTGCGCGTACAGCGCCATGTCGTCGTCGGTGTACGCGGCGAGCGGATTGAGCTTGACGATGTTGCGGCCGATGTCGTACGAGCCGACCGGAGCATTGGCCCGAGTGGGCCCGTCGGCACGCCGTACGCCGGTGACCCACGCACGCTTACCCTCGAGCGAGCGGTTCAGCGGCTCGACCTTGCGGATCGCGCAGCAGCCCTCCATGTTCGTCTGCCACAGATTGTCGGGCTGCACGCTCGGCAACGGATGCACGACGCGAAGGTTGAGGTCGAGCTTCTTGGTCAGTTCGTCGACCAGCCACTTCGTCTCGGCGAAGAGGTATTGGGTGTCGAGCAGCACGATCTCGATGCCCGGCACAGCTGTCGCCGCGACGTGGACGAGGACTGCATCTTCGAAGCTGGCCGACACAACGAGCCCGTCGACACCGAACTGTTCGGCCGCCCAGCGAATGGTGGCGGCTGGTTGCCCGGTTTCGAGGGTGTCCGGAAAGGTGATCAGCGACATGTCGGGCAGTGTATCCCGACTATTCCGATCATCTTTCCCTCACACGTCAGGATTCGAGCACCGTCGATCTCCACACGTCAGGATTCGAACACCGTCGATCTCCAGGTGAGTTCATATCCGAACGTCCGGACAAACGCTTGCGGAGACACGCAGCAAGCACAGTGCTTGCAGTTGTTTGCAGTCGAAAGCGCGCTATAGGGGGCGAAAGCGCCCGCAGAACTGGGGGTAGGGTTTGGTGGGTGGCGTACGGAGGGTTCGACTATCCGGTGTTCCTCGACCTCGGCGGCGTGCGGGTGCTGGTGGTCGGCGGGGGGCCGGTCGGCCTGCGCAAGGCTCAGGGCTTGGCGGCTGCACGCGCCCTCGTCACAGTGATCGCCCCGACCACGGTTGACGGGATCACCGACGTGGCGATCCGTACCGAACATCGGCCGTACCGATCCGACGACGTGATGGGTTTCCAACTCGTGATCACGGCGACCAGCGACCCGTCCGTCAACGCCCAGGTAGCTGCGGACGCGCAGGCCGCAGGGATATTCGTCAACAGCGCGGACGACCCAGAGAACTGCACGTTCATCCTCCCGGCGATCACACGGCGCGGGCCGATCATCGTCGCCGTCAGCACCGGCGGGTCCAGTCCGGCACTGGCCGGCCGACTACGAGATCAGATAGCGGCGAACGAACTGACGGTCGAAATGGAGGCCGCAGCCGTCGAACTCGGCCGCCAACGCTCCGAGATCCATGCCACGGGAGCCAGTACCGAGGACATCGACTGGACCCCACGAATCGACGCTGCGCTCGGCGACCCGCCGGATTCGGCTCGGTAGCCTTTCGTCCCTATGACCACGATTCCGGACAGGCCGTCGCTCGATGGCATCGAAGCCCGGTGGAGCCAGCAATGGAACACCGACCGTACGTACGCCTTCGACCGTTCAGCGACCCGTGATCAGGTGTTCAGCATCGACACGCCGCCGCCCACCGTCAGCGGTTCGCTGCACATGGGCCACGTCTTCAGCTACACCCACACCGACATCATCGCCCGGTTCCAGCGGATGGCCGGCAAGAAGGTCTTCTACCCGATTGGTTGGGACGACAACGGCCTCGCCACCGAGCGTCGCGTGCAGAACTACTTCGGCGTCCGCTGCGATCCGTCCGTCGCCTTCGACGCCCACTTCGAGCCACCGTTCGCGGGCGACCCACCGAAGGACCATCGCGCTGTCCCCATCTCGCGCCCGAACTTCATCGCCCTCTGCGAACAACTGACCGCACTCGACGAAGCGATCTTCGAGGATGTGCTCCGCAAGCTCGGTCTGTCGTACGACTGGTCACTCCTCTACACCACGATCGACGAGCACTGTCGCCGGGCCAGCCAGCGCGCGTTTCTCGACAACCTCGACCGTGGCGAGGCGTACACCCACGACGCCCCCACGTTGTGGGACGTGGACTACAAGACCGCCGTCGCCCAGGCCGAGATGGAAGACCGCGAGATGGCCGGCGCGTATCACAAGATCGCGTTCCACCGGACCGGCGCCGGTTCGACGACGGGTTCCAGCGCAGGTTCGGGCGACGGTTCGGAAGGCGTCGCCGTCATCGTCATCGACACCACCCGACCGGAGCTGCTCCCGGCGTGCGTCGCTCTCGTCGCTCACCCGTCGGACGTGCGGTTCCAGCCGCTGTTCGGCACCACCGTCCGCACGCCGCTGTTCGGCGTCGAGGTTCCGGTGCTGGCTCATCACCTCGCCGATCCCGACAAGGGCACCGGTGTCGCGATGATCTGCACGTTCGGCGACACCACGGATGTCACGTGGTGGCGCGAGCTGAATCTGCCGACACGCACGATCGTCGCTCGCGATGGTCGGCTGCTCGCCGACACCCCGTGGATCACCGACGCGGACGGCCTGGCCAAATATGGCGAGCTGATCGGGCGCAGCACGAAGCAGGCCCAGAAGCAGATCGTCGAGATGTTGCGTGAGAGCGGGGAACTGCTCGGCGACGTCCGCCCGATCCAACACCCGGTCAAGTTCTACGAGCGTGGCGATCGCCCGCTCGAGATCGTCGCCAGCCGCCAGTGGTACATCCGCAACGGGGGCCGCGAACCCGAGCTGCGCGCCGATCTCGTCGCCCGCGGTGACGAGATCACGTGGCATCCGCCCTACATGCAGTCGCGATACTCGAACTGGGTCGAGGGACTGAACGGTGACTGGCTGATCAGCCGGCAGCGCTTCTTCGGTGTTCCCGTGCCCGTCTGGTACGCGCTCGACGACGACGGCAACCCGACCTACGAGACGCCGCTCACCGCCGACGCCGAGCAACTGCCCGTCGATCCGTCGACCGACGTGCCCGACGGCTACGACGAGAGCGATCGCGGCAAGCCCGGTGGCTTCATCGGCGACCCGGACGTGATGGACACGTGGGCGACCTCGTCGATCACGCCACAGATCGCCGGCCGTTGGATGGAAGCGGACAGCGCAGTGGTCGAGGGCTGGGGTGTCAACGATCTGTTCGAACGCGTTTTCCCGTACGACATGCGCGCCCAGGCCCACGACATCATCCGCACCTGGCTGTTCTCCACTGTCGTGCGCAGTCACTGGGAGCACGGCGTCGCACCGTGGAAGCACGCGGCACTGAGTGGCTGGATCCTCGATCCGGACCGCAAGAAGATGTCGAAGTCGAAAGGCAACGTGGTCACGCCGATCGGGCTGTTCGAGCAGTACAGCACCGACGCCGTCCGCTACTGGGCGGGGTCGGCCAGACCGGGTCTCGACACCGCCTACAGCGAGGATCAGATGAAGGTCGGCCGCAAGCTGGCCACGAAGTTGCTCAACGTCAGCAAGTTCGTCCTCTCCTGGGACGCACCGGCGGACGGCTCGATCGCAACGGAACCGGTGGACGCGTCGATGCTCTCCCGACTGGCGTCGGTGATCAACGAATGCACCACAGCGTTCCACGGCTTCGACTACGCCCGATCCCTCGAGCGCACCGAGTCGTTCTTCTGGTGGTTCTGCGACGACTACGTCGAGCTCGTCAAGAGCCGTGCGTACGGCACGCACGGTGATGCGGGCGCCGCGAGCGCCCGAGTGGCGTTGCGCACCGCACTCAGCGCGTTGCAGCGGATGTTCGCGCCGTTCATCCCTTTCACCACCGAAGAGGTCTGGAACTGGTGGCACGAGGGGTCGGTCCACCTCACCTCGTGGCCGAACGTCGACGAACTCGACCTCGTCGCGGGCGAGGTGGCCGGTGACTCGACACTGCTCGATTCGGTCTGCGAGGTCGTCGCCCTCGTTCGTCGGGCGAAGACCGAATCCAAGGTGACGCAACGGGCGAGCGTCGAACTGCTCGTTGTCCATGCGCCGGTCGCATTGCATCCAGCGATCACTGCCGGCACGATCGACATCTCCGATGCGGGTTCGATCCTGACATTCGAGATTCGCACAGCGGACGTCTTGACGTGCGACGTGACCCTTGCTCCGCCCGAAGCCCCAGCTCCTGCGGTTACCCCCGAGTAGTTCCGGCAGTCAGCGTCGCCGACGCGCTCCGTCGTTCGTTCAGCACGCTGCGAGAATCTTTGCACACGCGTTGAGGGTGGTTGACAGAACCGTTGCACACCGAAGGCGATACTGGCTCCACGAACAACGTGCCAGTCGAAAACGAACTCCATCAGTCCCGCTGTCCCGCCCGACGGAGTTCGTTCGCTCGGTAGCACCAATTCGGCAGACATCGTCAGTTGTTGATCTCCATTCCCGCCGCGATCAACAGTTGACGGTGTTTGCTTTTTTCGGACCTGTCGGCGACGTTCGTCCACTGATCGGGCGCGCCACGGTCCGAGTGCGACTCCTGGTGGGGCGTGCTGTCTCAGCTCGGAGCGGGTGTGACCGCGACCAGCCGGCCCTGGTCGAACGCCCGGAGCACTGTGAGTTGCCAGGCACGCTCGACCTCGACGCGACGACCGATGCGGCACGGTGCACTGACCCGGACAGTGACTCGGTCATCGGTGTATCCGACGATTCCGAGGACCACCGGCGAGCTCAGCAGCATCGGGGCGACCGCCTCGTCCTCGCCGAACGCACGGACAAGGTCGTGCAACGCGTCGAGGATGTCGTCCACCGGCATTGCTCGGGCCACGTCGGTATGGAGCAGCGCCGTTGCCGACTTGCTCAAGTTGGCGACGCGCATCACATTGCCGTGCTGCACATGCCAGATCCGGCCCTC
>JAYTRT010000118.1:0-2182 GCA_043746045.1 Actinomycetota bacterium
TGGTTCAGCAGCACTCCGACTTGGATGCCGGGACGGTCTCGAGGACCGGCTCGGCGCCTTCGGCCCAGCCGCTCGCCTTGTCGGTGATCCCGCAGGCCATCGCTGGTGCGTCGCCCTTGACGTAGTAGATCTCCCAGTCGTTCTCCGGGCCCTTGACCCAGGTCTTGTCCTGGACGGCGAAGCAACACGACACGTCTTCCTGGATCTCCTGCTCCATGCCGAGATCGTTGGCGCGAGCGATCATCGCTGCGACCGCGTCGACGTCTTCGACTTCGACGCCGATGTGGTTGAGTGATCCGGGCTCGCCCATGCCGGTGAACAGGATCAGCTTGAGCGGCGGATCGGCGATCGCGAAGTTGGCGTAGCCCTCGCGGACCTTGGCGGGTTCGGTGCCGAACAGCTTGGTGTAGAACGAGATCGATGCGTCGAGGTCGGCCACGTTGAGGGCGAGTTGGACACGGGACATCGTTGATTCCTCCTGAGTTGCGAACGCATTAGATTGACGTTCGTCGATGTGATCAACGGTACCATCGGATCGACGTTTGTCAATGGACTTCTTCGATCATTGTCGATACAGTTATCTCATGGCAAGCCGCAAGTCCGTGACTCTTGATCCGATCGCATGTTGCAGCCCGGTGTGGACTGATGTCCTCGACGAGACCCAGGCCGTGTTGCTCGCCAACTCCTTCGCTGCTTTGGCTGACCCGATCCGGTTGCGTCTGCTCAGTCACATCGCGGCGTCGGGCGGCGAGGAAGTCTGTGCCTGCGACCTGACCGAGGTGTCCGGACGTTCGCAGCCGACCGTGAGCCACCACATGAAAATCCTGTTTGACGCGGGGTTGATCGAGCGCGAGAAGCGCGGGCTGTGGGTCTGGTACCGGTTGGTGCCGTCACGGCTCGACGCGCTTCGATCAGTTCTCGGGTAGCTGTTGCTCACGGACGGTCGTTGAAATGTGAACGATTGAACGTGCGTGGGCCGCCTGTTGGTTGGTCAGGTCGGTTCGGTCGCAGCGTCCTGGACGGTTCAGGGCAGTGTCCAGACGCGTTCGGCGAGCTGAGCAACTTGGGTGAGCTGTGCTCGTTCGAGCGTGGCCCGAGCCTTGCAGAACAGGATCGCCGGTGCCCGATCCGGACAGGGAGGCGTTGATCACCCAACCGAAGGGCTCGATCCCGGCGCGGCCGGGTTCTCAACGGTCGCCGCTGGCGGGTGCGCAGGTGTGTGCTGCGGCGCCTGCGTTGGTGTTCGGGCCATGAGCTGCCGTAGTGCTGCGACACCGACCAGGTCGAGCGCGGCTAACGGAACTCCAGCGGTCGGGAGTCGGGCCAGGCTGCGAGGGAGAGCGGCGAGTGCCCGCTGTTGCCCGTGCGCGTATGCGGTCGCAACCGAGTCGCCTGCGACGCGGGTTGGTGAGCAGCCCATTGACGATGAGCTTCTGGTGGGTGACGCCGAGCTGGCCGAGTTCGTCGGCAGCAGTCGCGGCGACAGCGAGCGCACCGTGGTCGGCGCGGGCGACCAGCACGACGGTCGTCTCGTCGGGATTCATGAGTGCCTCGACAGCGGCAGCGTAGATCGGGCGGTCGTCGCGCAGACCTGCGAGTGGCCCCAGACAGCTTGTCGCGTCAGGGTTCGTGCCGAGGTAGTCCGTCCAGGCTGCGGGCAGGCTCAGCAGTCGGAGTGTGTGCCCGGTTGGTGCTGTGTCGAACACGACGTTGTCGTATGCGCTGATCGCCGCGGGATCTGCGAGCAGGCGGGCGAACGTGTCGAATGCGGCGACTTCAACGGTGCACGCGCCGGCGAGCTTCTCGTCGAGGGCACTCATCTCGTCAGCTGGCAGGACTCCGCGGTATGGCGCTGTCACCGGGCCCGGTATTGGTCGGCGGCCTGGTGCGGGTCGAGATCCATGATGTCGAGCCTGGGACCTGCGGGACAGGTCGGGGGTGCTCGCCGGTGGTCATCTGGAAGACGTCGGCCAGATTCGACGCCGGATCCGTCGACACGAGCCGCACCCGACGCCCGCATCAGCGAGGGAGACCGCCGCGGCTGACGCGATCGTGGTCTTGCCGACTCCACCCTTACCGGTGACGAGGACGAACCGAGTTCCCCAACCCGTTCAGTTCACATTTCGGACATCATCGATGACCGGCAGCGCTGAGCTTGGCGTGACGCTCGAAGAGTTGATGG
>JAYTRT010000119.1:0-2174 GCA_043746045.1 Actinomycetota bacterium
CCGCGTTGATCCAGGACGGTACGTGTTTCACGGCATTGCAGCGGGGCACGACCACCGATGCCCAGTCGTTCGAGCAGGGCACGGGCACGATCTCGTTCGACCACTACTACTGGCCGGCCGGTGGGATGGTCACGGACGGCAAATTGCAGATGTTCTGGATGGAGATGGTTCGCGATCCGGAGATCGGTGGCCCGCTCGACGGTCTCAGCCTGCACCCGGTCAAGACCTGGCTGGCCACCTACGACGTGGCGTCGATGCAGCGGCTCAGTTTCGTTCCGGCACCGAACCCTGGCGTGGCGCCCGTCTACGGGTATCACGTGGCCAGCGACGAGACGTGGACGTATCTGTTCGCGAACAGCTATCAGCAGAACCTCGCGCTCGAAGGTGGCTACTCGAACGGGCCGCACTCGGCGACGAAGATGTATCTCGCTCGGGTCCCACTCGGTCGGCTCGACGCCACGCAGCAGTATTGGAACGGCGTCGGGTTCGTCGACCAGCCCACTGCGGCTGTACCGATCTCCAGCCGGTACTTCACCGAGAACTCGATGATTCCGCAGCGATTCGGCGGGAAGTGGATATCTGCGACCAAGGTCGACGGATTCCTCGGCACTGCCGTGAGCATCGACATCGCCGACGATCCGTGGGGGCCGTACACCACGGTGAAGCTGCTCCCGGCCACACCGCGTGGAAGCCCGGACAGCGTCGTCACGTACCATGCGTTCATCCTGCCCTGGCTCGATCCGAGCGGTGGCTTGATCGTCAGCCTGTCCCAGATTCCGCTGGCGCTCGGAGCAACGGATGCCCCACCGCGCTACCGACCGAACTTCTGGCTGATCAGCCTCTGAACTCACGGCCGCAGATTTTGCTGTTGAGCGCCGCCGCAATTACTGTTCTGACACGTCACATCTAGGGACAGCTGTGACCGGGGACAGTGAAAGGCACACGCGGCGGGGGCCGAAGGATGAAGACAAGACTGTCCCATCTGGGTCAGCAACTGCGCAGGAACGCCGCACTCAGCATGCTCGTTCTCGGGGTCAGCCTGGGCTTCGGGTTGTCCGTGATCACGTCGGCCACGCCACATCGATCGGTTGTTGCGTGGGCCAACGATGCATCCACCCGCGGCTCGACGCCGGTTCCGTCAGCTGATCGTTTGCCGACGGGAGCACGACAGCCGCAAGCGTTCCGCTCGAACAACGCAGGCTCGAACAACGCAGGCTCGAACAACTTCTCCGCCGATCATGTGGTGTTGAACGTCGGCTGCGCACGGAGCTCGTCGGCTCAGGGACTTCGCGACTTCTTCGCCGAGGCACTCGGCCCGATCATGGGTCACGATGAACCTCGAATCACCCCGCTCGGTGACGGCCGAACGCTCTGGATCCTGCAGGACACGTTCATCGACTATCACTATTCTTCGAGTGGCTTTGCCGACATGGACTACGCGAACAACACCGTGTTGATCCAGAACGGACTGTGCTTCACGATGCTGCAGGGGGGCACCCTGTCGCACGCGGAGTCCTTCGAGCTCGGGGATGCGCCGATGAATCACGACCGGTACTTCTGGGCGGGCGGTGCAACGGTTTCGGGCGGCAGGTTGTACGTCTTCTGGCTCGAGTTCGTTCGCGACACCATCGCGATGGGCCCGCTCGATGGATTCGGGCTGCATCCGGTCAGGACATGGTTGGCGACGTACGACCCGCACACGCTCAAGCGGTTGGACTTCCGCCTCGCTCCGAACAGCGGCGTCTCGCCTGTTTACGGATACGGGGTCGGTGATGATGGCGACTGGACGTACCTGTTCGGGAACAGCGACCTGCAGAACCTCGCGCTCGAGGGTGGCTACTCCAACGGTCCGCATTCGGCGACCCGCATGTACTTGGCGCGGGTGCCACGAGGACAGGTCGGATCGACCCCGACGTATTGGGCCGGGGCCTCGTGGTCGACCGATCCGGCCGCAGCCGTTCCGATCTCCAGCCGGTTCTTCGTCGAGAACATGATGTTGCCCGTTCTGATCGACGGGCATTGGTATTCGGCCACCAAGGTCGACGGCTTCACAGGAACGAACTTCGTCGTCGACGAAGCGGATCATCCGTGGGGTCCGTACACGACGATCCGTTCGTTGCCCGCCGTTCCCCGCGGCGACCCGACGGACGTCCTGACCTACCACGCCGCCGTTC
>JAYTRT010000120.1:0-6905 GCA_043746045.1 Actinomycetota bacterium
CCCGGGCCCAAATCAACAACCAACGTCCGACAGCTGGAAGCAGCGAACAAACGGGAACTCGTCAGCATCAGCCGGCCGGAGGCCGAGCGCGCGCACATCTCCATCTGGCCAGCGAGTCTGGCGGGCTGCGCCGGGCGCTTCGGAGACGATCACGACACCCGCAGGTGACAAGAATGGCCGAGCGCATCGCAACGTCCACAGCGGATCACCGAACGCTCGAGCCGTCACGACATCGAATGCCCCAATCGACGCAGGATCGTTGGCAAGGCGGGTCACATCGCCGATGAACACGGACACTCGATCCTGAAACCCGAGTCGAGCACAGGCAAGCCGCAGCAGATCGCCGCGCCGTTCCCGGCGATCGGTGAGCAGGATCGTGAGCCCGGGCCGCCTGTCAGCGATCACCAGGCCGGGCAGGCCGCCACCCGAACCGAGATCGATCAATCGGCGAGCAGTTGCCTGGATCGGAGCAAGAAAGGATTCCGAGTGACCGACAGCGCGGGGGAGCGAGAGCTCACCCAGCGCGCCTCGGTCACGAAGGGATTCGAGAGCAGCGAGAAGTGCTGACTCGTCAGGCATTCGCCGGAGCGATGACGACCCGACGATTCGGATCATCGCCCTCGGACCGCGTCACGACGGCTGCGTTCTCGGTCAGCACATCGTGGATCACTTTGCGGTCCGCCGATGGCATCGGCTCGAGTGCACGCGCCTCGCCGGACGCGACGACCTGTTCGGCGATCTCCAGCGCAAAACGGGAGAGCGCAATACGCCGCCGCTCGCGATACCCACCGATGTCGACCCGCAACCGCGTGTCGTGATCGCCGAGACGCCGCTGAGACGCAACCCTGGTCAGATCCTGGACGGCCAGAAGTGTGTTGCCGCGGGGCCCCACCATCAAGCCGAGGTCCGCGCCGGACACGGTCAGCTCGAGGTCATCGCCGTCCTCACGCAGTTCGACCGTCCCGATCAGACCGAACGACTGGACCAACTCGTCGAGGAACTTCTTGGCCTCGTCGCCTACCTGCTGTGCGCTCACGTCGGAGTCCTCTCGTTGGATCGTGCTGACTGGCTCGCGCCGCTGCTGTGGCTTGCGTGGTCGGTTGCCAGGCGACGAACCGGCCTCGTCGCGAACGGCGGTGTCGCTCCCTGACGTGGTTCCGACGGTATCAGAACCCGAGCGGCCACCGGACTGTCGAGCCTGGTCACGAGGCTCGCGGGGCGGGCGCTGCTCGCGTTGGGCTCCGTCGCGAGGAGATGCCTCACGGGTCGCACCGTCACGACCACCGCTCTTCTTGCGGTCGCGCCGCTCGATCTTCGGGCGCACCGCTGTCGGGCGGACACGGGCCCGCACCCGTGCCTCGCCCTTGACCCGGCCGAACAGGCCACTGCGTGGTTCTTCGAGGATCTCGAACTCGGTGTCCTCCTCGCCGACTCCCAACTGGTCGAGGGCGAGGCCCTTGGCTTCTTCGATTGACTTACCGGTGGTCTCTACCCACTGCATGCTGTTTCCGTTCGATCGACAGCCGCGCAGCAACACGCTGCGAGGGCTGATGGCTGGATGGTGTTGCTACTTCTTCGGGGGCTTCGGCCGCGCCGGTGCCCCCGGACGACCTGACGCCGACGGCCGTTGCGGCCGTGCAGAAGTGGGCGTCGGGCGATTCTTGGGCGGGGTGACCCGCTTACTGCTGACGGGGTCGGGTGTCGGCGCCGGCGCCGGCGCGGCAGCCTTGTCGTTCGAACCCTTCCCCGATCCGTTTCGATCTGGCGCCGGCTTGGCCAGAGCGGCGGGACGCCCGCCGATCGCCGGCTTGCCGTTGGTCCGTGCGCTCGCAGAACGGGTTGCGGGAGAGCCACCTGAGCTCTTCGCCGTCACTGCCTCGCGGCGTGCCTGCGCATCGCGCTTGGCCTGGGCGAACATACCGCCGCCAGTCTCGGCACCGCTGGCTTTGGCTTCATCCCGAGCCCGGGCACCGGCGGCTTGAGCCTGGCGACCGAGTGAATCCTCGTGGCCGTAGAACTTCTTGGTGATGTAGAAGTTCTGACCGATCCGGAAGATGGCCTGGGTGATGTAGTAGATCACGAGGCCGGTCAGGAAGAAGATCTGGAACACGGCGAAGACCACCGGCAGGTACTGCATCAGCTTGGCCTGGGTGGCCGACATCGTCGGGCTGACAGCGGCGCGCGACGCAACCATCTTCTGCTGGGCGAAGTAGAGCAGGCCGAGGATCACGACCAAGGTTGCGTAGATCAGCCCCTTGCCGATGGACTGGCTGATGAAGTGCGCAGGCGACTTGGACAGATCGAGGCCGAACGAGATCATCTCGTGCTTGCCGGCCAGGCTCTTGTACAGATCTGACGACTTTGAGATGTGATCCGGATCGAACACCTGTCCGCCTGCAGCGATTCCCTTGCAGACCAGGCTGCTCGCCTCGGACACACACGTGACAGTGCGGCTGAGTCCACGAAGGACCCGGTACATGATGAAGAACACCGGCATCTGGATCAGCAGTGGTAGGCAAGATGCGAGCGGATTGACCTTGTGCTCCTGGTAGAGCTTCATCATCTCTTCGTTGAGCTTCTGACGGTCGCCGCGGTACTGGGCCTGGAGGCGCTTCATCTCCGGCTGCAGACGCTGCATCTCGAGCATGCCCTTGGTGCTCTTCAGCGTCAGGGGGGTCACCAGGATCATCACGGCGAGCGCGACGAGTCCGATGGCGAGGGCGTAGTTGTGGGTGAGGCTGTAGAACTGCGAAACGAGCCACGCGGGGGCTGTGAACATCGCTACACCCCTTTCTGGTCGGTGGGATCAGGGACAAGAGAACCGGGAACTGCGCGGGTGCGCTCCGGAACGGGGTCGAATCCGCTCGGGCCGAACGGGCGACAACGCAGGAGACGGCGCACCGTCAACCACAGACCGCGCCCTGAACCGTGCACCGTGAGTGCTTCGACTGCGTAGCAGGAGCAACTCGGAGTGAATCGACATGGTGACGGCCTGCCGGCAAAGGCACGCTGATACCACTGGACGGCAGCAATCAGTCGCCGCCCGGACCGGTCGTCGCAATGATGCGTGACATCAGCCGGTCGAGGTCCGTTGCCAGCTCGCTGAACGACCGTCCAGCGGCGCTTGGAGTGGCCCCGATGAGATACAAACCCGCTGGTAGACACCGTGGCGGAGCGGAATATTGCTGTTGGAGCATCGAGCGAAGTCGACGACGGAGGCGATTGCGCGTCACTGCCGGGCCGACGGCGCGGCCGATTGCATACGCCACCTGGGGGGGCGAAACGAGGGGGTCGGGTACGAACGTGCACCACAGGACTCCGGCGCGAACACGCGAACCGCTTCGAGCAAAGCGCTCGAACGACGACCGGCCGCGAATGCGACCGATCAAGCCGACAGACGGTGGCGGCCCTTGGCCCGACGGGCCTTCAAGACGGCGCGCCCGCCACGGGTGCTCATCCGGGCGCGGAAGCCGTGCTTCTTGGCGCGATGCAAATTGTTCGGTTGAAAGGTGCGCTTCAACGCAATCCTCCTCGACGGGCAGCACAATGACTGCGGTACAACAGGAATGACACGACGAGACGGTCGACCGACTTCGCCATAACCCCGCAAGGCTACGGGCTGACCAGGACGATCGGCAACCGTCGAGCCGTTCGCTGTATTCCGGAGTGATCCGTGCTGATCCGGAGCGATCGCGCTCTCGTTCGGGTGCCTGCGTGGGGCTGCTAGCGTGCCCGACTCTGTCGACTCGACAGAGTTCCTGTTGTCCACACAGTGTGGACAACAATGTGGACAGACAGATTCGGCGGTGGAGGAGGTGCAGGTGAGCGAGCATGAACAGCTGTGGACAGCGGTCGCCCAACTCCTCAGAGCGCAGGTTTCGGAGGCCGTGTGGCTGTCGACGTTCCAAGACGTGGTTCCTGTCGACAGCGACTCCGACGAGCTCCGGGTCACAGCCCCGAACTCGCACCTCCGCGACCGGATCATGTCGCGTTACCTGCCCCTCGTACGCGACGCACTCGAGGAGATCGGGTCCGCCCACCGCGTCTTCGTCGTCGACGTCCAGGTCAGCGATATCGGCGAGGAACATCGCGATGCACCGGCCGAGATCGAACCTCCGACCAACGACGGTCCATCCACGTACTCGGCATCGCACCCTGGCAACGGAATCCCCGGTTCCGGCGGCTCCGGATATTCCCGGTCGAGTGAACCGGGCACCCCTGCCGATCTGGCCGGATTGAACCCGCGCTATTCGTTCGATACATTCGTCAAAGGCCAGTCCAATCAGTTCGCACTGGCGGCTGCCTCTCGGGTCGCAGAAACACCCGGTCGGAGCTACAACCCGCTGTTCATCTACGGCGCGGCAGGGCTCGGCAAGACTCACCTTCTCCACGCCATCGGCCACTACGTCCACCGGCACTACCAGCATGATGTCGTCCGGTATGTGTCGACCGAGACGTTCCTCAACGAATACGTCGATGCGATCAGGTCGAACACCGCCGGCAACTTCAAGCGTCGCTACCGTGACATCGACGTCCTCCTCATCGACGACATCCAGTTCATGGAAGGCAAAGAAGGCCTCCAGGAAGAGTTCTTCCACACCTTCAACACCCTGCACGGCGCGAACAAGCAGATCGTGATCTCCAGCGACCGCATGCCAGATGCGATCCCGACGCTCGAGGAACGACTCCGCGGCCGGTTCAAGTGGGGTCTGATCACCGACGTCCAACCGCCGGACCTGGAGACCCGCCTCGCGATCCTGCGCAACAAAGCCGAACGGGACGACTCGCGTGTGCCCGCCGAGACCCTCGAGTTCATCGCCGCGCACATCACCAACAACATCCGTGAACTCGAAGGGGCTCTGATCCGCGTCACCGCCTATGCCAGCCTCGAACGGGTGCCGATCACCACTCACCTCGCCGAAACGCTGCTGCGCGACCTGCTCACCGACAGTTCCGTGAAGACCCGCACCGACGACGAACTGCTGGCCGAGATGGCCATCATCCTCGGCCAGAGCGTGGAAGCGCTGCGTGGCAAGAGCCGCCAGCGACCACTGGTGACCAGCCGGCAGATCGCGATGTATGTGTTCCGCGACCTCACCGATCTCAGCTACCCGGCGATTGCCCGATTGTTCGGCGGTCGCGACCACACCACCGTCATCCATGCCGTAGAGAAGATCCAACGGCTGATGAGCGAACGCAAGCAGGTCTATGACCAGGTCACGGACATGCAACAGCGTTTGAAGCGTGGCTGACGTGGGTAGTCACCGATCGAGCGCCGAATTCGTCGCGCTCACAGACGCGCCCCCTGTGCAAACAACAGGTGAACTCGCTGTGGACACGTGGTGTCGTTCGGGGGACAACGCGGACTTGTCCACCGACGGGTCGCGGACAGCGTCACGGTCTGTGGAAACCTGGGGACAACGGTGCACACCGCGATTCACGCCCTACGCTGCTGCGACGCCGACTTCTCCACAATCCACAGCCCTTATTAATACTATTACTTTGATACATCACCATCTGGTGGGGAAGGTTGCACTGTGAAATTTCGCTGCGAGCGAGATCTCCTGGCCGATGCATTGGCCACGGCTGGTCGAGCAGCAACAGGACGGACGGGATCGCTTCCGGTGCTCACCGGCCTGCGCCTGGAACTGGTCGGCGACACACTCACGGTCACCGGCACCGACCTCGAACTGACGATCCAACTCGAAGCCGAGGTCGGTGGCGAGCGCGATGGTGGCGTCGTCCTGCCGGCTCGCCTGTCGGCCGACATCGTCCGGTCGTTGCCCGCCGGACGGGTCGAGGTGTCGGTCGACGGTGACGAGGTGTCCATCTCGGGCGGGCGCTCGCAGTTCGCTGTGCGCCCACTGTCGTTCGACGACTACCCGCGTTTGTCCTCGCCCGCCTCCAGTGCCGTCACGCTGCCGAGTGCAGAATTCGGTGAGGCGCTCCGCCAAGTCGTGCGCGCGGCCAGTACCGATGAAGCTCGCCCGATTCTGACGGGCGTGATGTTGACCGCCGAGGCCGAGGGCCTCCGCATGGTGGCCACCGATTCGTACCGGCTCGCGGTCCGTGACCTGCCAGGGGCGAGCATTCTCGGACCGGACCAGAAGGTGCTCGTTCCCGGCAAGGCACTCAACGAATTGCAGCGGCTGGTCGGCAGCGCATCCGAGCTGACGCTCCGTCTCGGTGAACGCGAAGCGACGTTCGAGGTCGGTACCACACGGCTCACGACACGCCTGATCGAGGGCGAGTTCCCGAACTACCGCCAGCTGATCCCGCCCAGCTATCCGAACAAGCTGACGGTCGCCCGGGATGCACTGACCGAGGCCATCCGCCGCGTCAAGATCCTCGCCCGCGACGCCACACCGATCCGGTTGCAGATGACCGCCGACAGCTTGCGGCTGACCGCGATCACCCAGGACGTCGGCAATGCGGTCGAAGAACTCGACGCCGTGCTCGAAGGCACCGAACTGACGGTTGCGTTCAACCCGGACTACTTCGCTGCAGGCGTGGAGGCGGTGGGTGGCGACGAGGTCACCCTCGAGACACTCGATGCACTCAAGCCAGCGGTTCTACGCGGGGTCGGCAAGCCCGATTACCTGTACCTCCTGATGCCTGTCAGGGTGCCGTAGCCTCGCCTGGTGCTGGTCCGGTCGTTGCAACTCGTCGACTTCCGCAACTACACGCAGGCTGAGCTGCAATTCGAGTCGGGAACCACAGCAGTCGTCGGCGACAACGGCCAGGGCAAGACGAATCTGGCCGAAGCGCTCGCGTATCTGGCCACGCTCGACTCGTTCCGGGGTGCACCGACCGACGCCCTGATCCGGATCGGAGCGGAAACGGCGATCGTCCGCGCCGAGGTCCGTCACGACGACGGACGCGAACTGCTGATCGAGGCGGAGATC
>JAYTRT010000121.1:0-6900 GCA_043746045.1 Actinomycetota bacterium
CCGCCGTTCACGCTGATCGACTACTTCCCCAAGGACTTCTTGCTCGTCATCGACGAAAGCCATGTCGCTGTTCCGCAGTTGCACGGCCAGTACATGGGCGACCTGGCCCGCAAGAACCAGCTCATCGATCACGGGTTCCGTCTGCCGAGTGCCCGCGACAACCGGCCGTTGCAGTTCGAGGAAGTGCTCGAACGGATTCCGCAGTGCGTGTTCCTGTCGGCCACGCCGGCGGCGTACGAGCTGAAGGTCTCCCAGCAGGTCGTCGAACAGATCGTCCGACCGACCGGCTTGATGGATCCCGAGGTCGTCATCAAGCCGACCAAGGGTCAGATCGACGATTTGATCGAGCAGGTCAACGCCACCGTCGCCCGCGGCGACCGTGCCCTGATCACCACCCTGACGAAGAAGATGGCCGAGGACCTCACCGAGTACCTGCTCGAGCAGGGCATGCGGGTGCGGTACATGCACAGCAACATCGACACGATCCAGCGGATCGAGACCTTGCGTGGGCTGCGCCTCGGCGAGTTCGACGCGTTGGTCGGCATCAACCTCCTACGCGAGGGTCTCGACCTGCCCGAAGTGTCGCTCGTCGCCATTCTCGACGCCGACAAAGAGGGCTTCCTGCGCAGCGAGACATCGTTGATCCAGACGATGGGCCGGGCCGCTCGAAACGTGGATGGTCAGGTGATCATGTACGCCGACAAGATCACCAACTCGATGGAGCGGGCGATCGAGGAGACCCAGCGTCGTCGTGTGAAACAGATGGAGTACAACACGGCCAACGGGATCAATCCGCAGACGATCCGTAAAGCCGTCGGCGACATTCTCTCGCTCCTCCGTCCGGACACCACGTCGCCGATGCCGGGCAAGGACAAGCGGCGGATCCGCGAGCGAGAGAAAGTTCAGCGCGAGCTGAAGAACCTGCCTCAGCAGGAGCTGGCCCGCCTGATCCAGACCCTCGAAGAGGAAATGCACGACGCCTCGGTCGAATTGCGTTTCGAGTATGCCGCACGCCTGCGTGACGAAATCAACGAGCTCCGTCGCGAACTGCGCGATGCCGGCTGACTCATACCCCTGACCAACTCTCCGCTCCCCAGATAGGTTCGCCACAATGGCCGACAAGATCATCGTTCGCGGCGCCCGCGAGCACAACCTGCGCAACATCAGTGTGGACCTGCCACGAGACAAGTTGATCGTCTTCACGGGCCTCTCCGGCTCGGGCAAGTCCAGCCTTGCCTTCGACACCATCTACGCCGAGGGCCAACGTCGTTACGTGGAATCGCTGAGCGCCTACGCGCGCCAGTTCCTCGGCCAGATGGACAAGCCTGACGTCGACGTCATCGAGGGCCTGTCACCGGCCATCTCGATCGACCAGAAATCGGCCAGCCGCAATCCGCGATCGACGGTCGGCACGATCACCGAGGTCTACGACTATCTACGCCTGCTGTACGCGCGCATCGGAGTGCAACATTGCGTCAACGACGGCACCCGGCTGCAACGCCAGACCCCTCAGCAGATCGTCGACCGGATCCTGATGATGGACGAGGGCACCCGTTTCCAGGTCCTCGCGCCGGTCGTGCGCGGCCGGAAGGGCGAATACAAGTCGTTGCTGGAGGACCTCGCCGGTCAGGGTTTCGTTCGTGCCCGTGTCGATGGCGACATCGTCGACATCAACGAGTTCCTCAAGCAGGACGAGGCCCTTGCTCGTTACGAGAACCACTCGATCGAGGTGGTCATCGACCGTCTCGTGCTTCGCGAGGGTATCGAGCGTCGACTGACGGACAGCCTCGAGACGGCGCTGAAGCTGGCCGACGGTGTGGCCGAGGTCGAGATCGTCGGTCGTGACGGCGAGGTCGGCGACAAGCTGACGTTTAGTCAGCACTTCGCCTGCCCGCAGTGCGGCACATCGTACGAAGAACTGGCACCACGCAACTTCTCGTTCAACTCTCCGTACGGCGCCTGTGCAGCGTGCGACGGCCTGGGTACGACGTTCGAGATCGATCCCGAACTGCTCGTCCCCGATCCCGAGCTGTCGATCAATGCCGGCGCGATCGCACCGTGGCGTTCGGCGCACACGCAGTACTTCACGCGAATGATCGAGGCTGTCGCCGAGGTCTACGGCATCGACATCGACGCACCGTGGAGCGCGATGAACGCCAAGCAGGTCAAGATCATCCTGCACGGCGTCGAGGGCAGCCTGGCCGTCAAGTACAAGAATCGCTACGGCCGGGTGCGCGCTTACAACACCGCCTACGAAGGCGTGATCCCGTGGATCAAGCGCCGTCACGAGGGTGCCGAAAGCGACTGGAGCCGCGAGCAGTACGAGGGGTACATGCGGCTCGTGCCGTGCCCGACGTGCGGGGGAGCGCGACTCAAGCCAGCAACGCTCGCGGTGACCATCAACGACAAACACATCTCCGAAGTCTGCGAGATGGCGATCGGCGAGAGTTCGAAGTTCCTGGCCGGCCTCGAACTGAGCGAGCGCGACAAGATGATTGCCGAGCGGGTCACCAAGGAGATCAATGCCCGGCTCGGCTTCCTGCTCGATGTCGGTCTCGACTACCTGTCGTTGTCACGCTCGGCGGGCACGCTGGCCGGCGGTGAGGCGCAGCGGATCAGGCTCGCCAGCCAGATCGGGTCCGGTCTGGTCGGCACCCTCTATGTCCTCGACGAACCCTCGATCGGCCTGCACCAACGCGACAACCATCGCCTGATCGAGACGCTCCTCCGGCTCCGTGATCTCGGCAACACCGTCCTGGTCGTCGAACACGATGAGGACACCATCATGACCGCCGACTGGATCGTCGACATCGGTCCGGGTGCCGGTGAGCACGGCGGCGATGTCGTGTACAGCGGCCCGGTCAAGGGGATCCTGAAGAGCAAGGACTCGATCACCGGCCAGTACCTCTCCGGTCGGCGAAAGGTGCCAGTGCCCCAGCACCGACGGGCGCCGGGCAAGGACAAGCTGGTCATCAAAGGCGCACGCGAACACAACCTGCGCAACATCGACGTCGAGATACCACTCGGTTGTTTCGTCGCGATCACCGGCGTCTCCGGATCCGGCAAGAGCTCGCTGATCCGCGACATCCTGCTGCCGACGCTGATGACGAAGATCTACAACTCGAAGATGCCTGCCGGCAAGCACACGTCGGTGCTCGGTATCGACCGCCTCGACAAAGTCATCGACATGGACCAGTCACCGATCGGTCGTACGCCGCGATCGAACCCGGCCACATACATCGGGGTCTTCGACAACATCCGCAAGTTGTTCGCCTCCACGCAGGAGTCTAAGGTCCGCGGCTACCTGCCCGGTCGGTTCAGCTTCAACGTCGCCGGCGGCCGCTGCGAAGCCTGCGCCGGCGATGGCACGATCAAGATCGAGATGCACTTCCTCCCGGACGTGTATGTGCCGTGCGAGGTGTGCAAGGGCCAGCGCTACAACCGCGACACGTTGGACATCCAGTTCAAGGGCAAGAACATCCACGAGGTGTTGGACATGCCGGTGGCCGAGGCCGTCGACTTCTTCAACAACCAGCCCGGTATCGCCCGGTACATGCAGACGCTGGTCGATGTCGGGCTCGGCTACGTGCGGCTCGGCCAGTCGGCACCGACCCTCTCCGGCGGCGAGGCGCAGCGCGTCAAGCTCTCCGCCGAACTGGCCAAACGTTCGACCGGCCACACCATTTACCTCCTCGACGAGCCGACGACGGGTCTGCACTTCGAGGATGTCCGACGGCTGCTGACCGTGCTGTCACGACTCGTCGATCAGGGCAACACGGTGCTCGTCATCGAACACAACCTCGATGTGATCAAGACCGCCGACTGGCTGATCGACCTCGGACCCGAGGGGGGCAGCGGCGGCGGCATGGTGGTCGGCGAGGGCACCCCCGAACATCTCGCCACGATCGCGGCCAGCCACACCGGGCGGTTTCTCAAGCCGTTGCTCGGTACCAGCGAACTGCCGACGATCGAGCTCGAGGACAACCCGCTGCCGTGGGAGAACCGTCCGGTCACCAAGGCCGCTGCCAAGCGTGAACGTCAGGCCGCCAAGGCCGAAAAGCAGACTCGCAACATGTTGTTCGACGAGCCCGAACCCAAGCCCGCCGTGAAGAAGAAAGCTGCGCCGGCCAAGGCTGCAAGACCGAAGACCAAGGCCCTCCGCTCGTAGCGTTCTGTTACGCTGTTATCATCAGTCGGTCCAGCGCCGACTTGTGATGACAGCGGCGGGCCAATCCGGTCAGTTGCCGCCCTTGCGCAGGCGCTTGCTGGCTTCGTTGAGGCGTTTTTTCTCGTCGCCCGTCAGGCCGTCCATGCCGACGAGGGCGATCTTGTCGAGGATCTGGTCGACTTCGGCCTGATCCTGCATCGGGCGGTACACCGGCGTGGTCGGCCACGGTCCGTCGACCACAACGGGCCCGGCGTTGCCACGACTCGGGCCACCGGACGACCGGCGTCGGCGGCCGGCGCTTCCACGACTGCCGGAGGTTGCCTTGCCCGTACCGGGAACGTGGATCTGGGGCAGCCACTGGAAGTCGTTGAGCATCCCCATGCTGCGCGCCGTCCACACCGCAGTGGCGATCGCCGCGAGATAGACCACGAGCACCTCGGACTGGCGGTCGCCGAGCAGTTGCAGCACATCGATCCCGACGATCACGACTGCCAGGATCCATGCGGGAATGCCGAAGAAGAACGGCATCTTCGGGTTCTCGCAGACGAACACCACGAAGATCGCGATCTCGACGGTGCGGATTCCGGAGATGTCGACGTTCAACAACGTCGCCAGCATTCCTGGTAGGAGGGTGAGGAGGAGCAGCAGCCAGAGATACTTGACGCGACCGAGTTGATCCTCGATCCGCGAGCCGAGGTACCAGAAGATGGCGACGCCGATGACCGCCGAGAGGCTCGGATTGTTGGCGAGCGGCCATGTGACGAGCCGCCAGATCTGACCACCCCGCACGGATCCCGTGAATGGATTGTCGGAAGCGAAAAGGACCAGGCTGTTCAATGCCGTCCTGTCGGCGGCGTAGATGAAAAAGGACAGCACGCAGAGTGCTGTGACGATGATCGTCGTCGTGACATCGACCGATCCGAGGCGGAACCACGGATCGGAGTGCCCGCGACTCTTCGGCATCGAGAACCTGTAACGACCTGGCATTGCGGAGAGCCTATCGCTGACGGCCGCGCCGGTGCCGTCGATGGAAATCGGAACGTATGATCGATTCACCATGGTGAAGCGTCCGCCGACAGGTTCCATCCCCGACACACCCGGGTCGTACCAGTTCAAGGATGCGGCCGGGAAAGTGATCTACGTCGGCAAAGCGTCCAGCCTTCGACAGCGTCTCAGCAACTATTTCCAGGATCCGCGCAACCTGCACGCGCGCACCGCGCAGATGGTCCAGACGGCGGAGACGGTCGAGTGGATCGAGGTCCGCAACGAGGTCGAGGCGCTGATGCTCGAGTACTCGTTGATCAAGCAGCACCGGCCCCGCTTCAACATCCGCCTGCGCGATGACAAGAGTTATCCGTTCCTGGCGGTGACGCTGGACGAGGAGTACCCGCGGGCGCTGGTGATGCGTGGCCGCAAACGAAAGGGCGTCCGGTACTTCGGTCCCTATGCGCACGCCTACGCCATCCGCGACACCCTGGATCTGTTGCTCCGTAGCTTCCCGATCCGGACGTGCAGCAACGGCAAGTTCAACGAGCACCAGCGCATCGGGCGGCCGTGTCTGCTGTTCCACATCGAGAAATGCAGTGGCCCGTGCGTCGGCGAGATCGACCGCGAGCAATATCTGCAGAAGGTCGGTGAGTTGTGCGACTTCCTCGACGGCGACACCGACGAGATCGTCAAGCATCTCGGCGACGACATGCGTGCGGCGGCCAAGGAGTTGGAGTTCGAGCGGGCGGCACGACTGCGCGACCGCCTCGCCGCGGTGCAACGCGCGATCGAGAAGCAACAGATGGTCGGCGAGCGGAGCGAGGACATCGATGTCATCGGGCTCGCCGAGGACGAACTGGAAGCGGCGGTCCAAGTCTTCTATGTCCGCAAGGGGCGGGTGGTCGGCCGGAAGGGTTTCATCATCGACAAGGTCGAAGACGTCACGCCCGGCCAACTCGTCGACAAGATCATGGAGGAGATGTACGGCGACGAACCAGCGCTGGGCATCCCCAAACAAGTGTTGGTGCCGGTCGATGCCGAGGACCGCGACACCTATGAGGAATGGCTGACCCACATGCGCGGATCGCGGGTGCAGATCCGGGTTCCCCAGCGCGGCGACAAGCGCGATCTCCACGAGACCGTCACCCGTAACGCCAAGGAGGAGTTCACCCGCCACCGGTTGCGCCGGGCATCGGACCACAACTCGCGCAGTCGGGCGCTGACCGAGTTGCAGGATGTGCTGCAACTGCCCGAGGCGCCGCTGCGGATCGAATGCTACGACATGGCTCACATCCAGGGCACGGACTACGTCGGTTCGATGGTCGTCGTGGAAGACGGGTTGCCGAACAAACGCGAGTACCGGCGGTTCAAGGTCAAGACGGTCGAGGGCAACGACGACTACGCGGCGATGGAGGAAGTGCTGACTCGGCGTCTGACGGCGTACATCAACGAGCGGGATCAGCCGGTCAACGAGCGCGGCGAACGGCCAGGGAAGTTCGCCTACCCACCTCAGCTGCTGCTGGTCGACGGTGGCAAGGGCCAGTTGGCCGTCGCCGAACGCGTCGTCAAGGCGCTCGGCCTGGAGGACGAGATCCCGCTGGCATCGTTGGCCAAGCGGTTCGAAGAGGTCTACCTGCCCGGTCGAAGCGAACCCGTGAACCTCACCCGTGGTGGCGAGGCGTTGTTCATGCTGCAGCGCATCCGTGACGAGGCCCACCGGTTCGCGAACACGTTCCATCGTGAGC
>JAYTRT010000122.1:0-2162 GCA_043746045.1 Actinomycetota bacterium
GCGATGGATCCGACCACCCTCGCAGCGCTTCTCCAGTTGACCGGCCCGATCGAGGTGGATGGCGTGGCTGCGCCGATCACGTCGGCCAACGCGGTCCGGTACCTACTTCTCGATCAGTACCAGAACGAATCGAATGTGGACCGTATCGACACCCTCGAGGCGCTGGCCAAGTCGGTCACGAAGGCGTTGCTCAGCGGTCCCCTCGCCGGTCCGCGTGCTCTCGCCGGTATCTTCGGACCGCTGGCACGTGCCGGTCACATCCTTGCATGGTCGCCGAATCCGTCCGAGGAGGCGCTGTTCACGCAGTTCCGGGCCGATGGCGCCTTGCCCGCACTGCACGGCGGCGACGGCATCGGCATGGCCTTCAACAACGGGTCTGGCAACAAGATCGACAACTTCCTCGACGCAGATCTGCTGTACGCATCCAAGCGGACCGCCACCGGCGGCCTGACGTCGACCGCAACGATCACCCTGCACAACGCGGCGCCGCCCACCGGCTACGCCGACTACGTGATCGGCAATGTGGTCGGCCTTCCGCCCGGCAGCAACCGCACATACTTCACCCTCTACTCAGCCACGCCGGTGATCAGTGCAACCGTGTCAGGGACATCGATCGAGCTGACCCCCGGGATCGAGCAGGACTGGCACACCTCTTCGGCGTTCCTGGATCTTGCGCCCGGCAGTACCGAGCGAATCGTCGTCGCCTTCGTATCCAGCGGGCCGATTTCCTCCGCTCCGCCGGTGATCATCGAGCCGTCGCTGCCACGGGCTGCGACCATCGCTGTCACATCATCGCCGTGATGTGCCGCGTCGACCGACCTTGAGGGGCTTCTCGTTCGGCAACGACGACCCATAGGTACCCGTGCCATACCCGTAGTCAGATCCGGGGCGGCTTCGGGATTCGACCCGATTGAGCACCACACCGAGCAACGGCGTCTGCGAACGTGCGAGGAGATTCGCTGAGTCGGAGGCCTGCCGCTTCGACGTCTTTGCCGCCTGCGCGACCAAGAGCACCCCGTCACAGAGCGACGCGAGCCCGACGCTGTCGCTGACCGGCAGCACTGGTGCCGAATCGACGATCACATAGTCGTAGTCGGCAGCCAACGTCTCCACGAGGGCCCGCATCTGCCGGCCGCCGACTACCTCACTCGGGTTCGGTGGTTGCGGCCCGGACGTGAGCACGTCGAGGTTGGCAACCGGCGTGTGCACGAGCGGCTGGTACGGCTCGCCGAGCAGCACCGAGGTCAGACCCTCGCTCTGAGGCAGCGAGAAGACCTCGTGGACTCGCGGCTTGCGGAGGTCGGCGTCGATGAGGATCACCCGGTGACCGGCAGCTGCGAACACCACGGCGAGATTTGACGCGGTGGTCGTCTTGCCTTCTCCGGATACCGGACTCGTCACCTGAATCACCTTGAGAGTGAAATCGAGGCCGAGGAATTGGAGACTCGCTCGAAGGTTCTTGTACGTTTCCACGGCGAAGTCCCCACCACGGCTGATCGCGATCGGGCGCGCATCCGGAGGCGGGTCGACCGGCACCATTGCCAGCACCGGCAATCCAACTGCCCGCTCGACGTCCTCTTCTGTTCGAATCGAATCATCGAAGTGATCAATGGCCAGTGCGCCACCGAGGCCGATGAGCAGCCCGACGACGGCGGCCATCGCTGCGGTTCTCGTCGGACGAGGCTCCACCGGTGACGACGGCTGTGCCGCATGACGTACCACCTGGGCGCTTCCAGTTGCGAGCGCGGCGTTGACTTGGAGCTGGTCGAGGCGCTGCTTGAACACGGTCTGTTGATCGACCAGCGATCGCCGCTGAGAGGCGAGATCGCCCTGCGTCGTGGCCTGCTGGGCAGCGGGCACCGCCGTCACCTGCTTGTCCAAGGCGTCAATCTCGCCCTGCAGCTCCAAGACCTTCTTCTCCAGCTCGGAGCTGGCCGAGCGGAGACTGTCGACGACACCCTCCTGCTTGATCTGAATGTACGCCTGCACATACGCATCGGCGACGATGCGCGCTGTCGTGGGATCGCCGCTTCGAACGGTGACGTTGACGACATCAGTGGCGTCCACCACGGTTCCGATGACGTCCGGCGGTGGCGACGAAAGGCCGAGGTTCGCCCGTACCCGCTCGGCCACGGGCTGGCTCTCGAGAATCTTCATCTCGG
>JAYTRT010000123.1:0-6892 GCA_043746045.1 Actinomycetota bacterium
GATGGACGAGTTGGAGAAGCACATTCGGTGGGTGATCGACGACGCCGGCCTCGTCGTCAGCGAAGAAGGCATCCGTTCGGCGCTTTCCCAGGGGGGCGGCTCGGCGAGAGACACGCTGTCGGCACTGGAACTGGTCGCAGCATCGGGTGGAGGCGCACCCGACGCCGTGTCCTATGACGAGTTCATCGAAGCGTTCATCAACCACGATCCGGGCCAGGCACTGTCAGCACTTGCGTTTGCCGTGCAGCAGGGTCGCGATTCGCGGACGCTGGCGCAGGACATCGTCCGTTACCTACGCGACTGCTTCCTGTCGCTGATGGCGCCCGAGCTGGTTCAATTGCCGGACGGCCAGGCAAGCCGGGTTGCCGAACAGGCCCAACGTCTCGGCGCCGCTGCGATCGTCCGCTCGATGGAGCGTCTCGGCGAGATGCTCGTCGAGATGCGCCACGCGCCGGATCCACGCCTGCTGCTCGACGTCGCGCTCGTTCAGCTGACCCACGAGGCAGGCGGCAACGACCTCGCGTCGATCCTCGTCCGCCTCGAGCGATTGGAGAAGAGCGGCGTTCCAGCAGGGGCTCCATCGGGCTCGGGCTCGGGCTCGGGCTCGGGATCCGCGTCCCGTCCCGCACCCGTCGATCCCAACACCGGTCGCGCCGCACTGGGTGGTCGGACCCGTCGCGACGTTCCGCCGCAGGCCGTCGACACGTCGGCAACCCTCGCCGCCGTGCCCACCTCGCCGCCGATCGAGCACCCGCGCGTCTCGCCTGCGCAGACCCCAGCCGCCCCGCAGATCCAGGCGCCGCAGACCCAAGCCCCGCAGACCCAGGCCCCGCAGACCCAAGCCCCGCAGACCCAAGCCCCGCAGATCCGGGCCCCGCAAACCCACGCGGCTGCCGAGACCCCGGCCGGCCCGGCCCTTCTGGCGGTGGTCAGCGAGGCCTGGCAGACAGGCATCCTCCCGGCGATCAAGAAGCCCATGGCGCGTGCGCTGTTCTCGGCCGGCCACGTCATCGAGGAGCGTGGCGGCAAGATCGTCGTCGGGCTCCCCAATGAAACTCACCGCTCGAAGAGCGACACCTTTCGCGGCGAGGTCGAGGCAGCGATCGAGTCACACCTCGGGTTGACCGTCGAGCTGATCCTCGTGGTCGATGCGAACGGGCACCCGGGCGACCATCTCGCACCGGTCGTGCCGCTGCGTTCGTCGGCGGGCAACGGGTCATCCGTTCCGGTTCGTCGCGACGACACGCTCGACGAGGACATCGACATCAGCGATCTCGTCGATGCCCCGCCCGGGTCGGTCAAGTCACCGGAGGATCGCCTGGCCGACGCCTTTCCCGGGTCGGTCTTCATCGAAGAATCACGCTGACGGTCCTCGGAGAACATGGCCACCTACACCCAACCGGTCCAGGCACTGATCGACGAGCTCGGCCGGCTACCCGGCGTCGGGCCGAAGTCCGCTCAGCGGATTGCCTTCCATCTCCTCAAGGCACCACACGACGACGTGGCACGGCTGTCACACGCCATCGTCGACGCCAAAGCACGGGTCAGGTTCTGCTCGCGTTGCTTCAACTTCGCCGAGGGCGAGTTCTGCCCGATCTGTCTCGACGAGCGGCGGACAGGCCAGTTGTTGTGCGTCGTCGAGGAATCGCGTGACATCGTTGCTCTGGAGCGGACCGGCGAGTTCCACGGTCGCTATCACGTCCTGCTCGGTGCAATGAGCCCGCTCGACGGGATCGGCCCGGAGCAACTGAAGATGAAGGAACTGTTCGCCCGCCTGGAACCCGAAGGCGTCGAGGAAGTCATCGTCTGCACGAATCCGAACACCGAGGGCGAAGTGACGGCGCTGTACATCGCGCGGATGCTCAAGCCGTTCGATGTCAAGGTCACTCGCATTGCCAGCGGACTACCGGTCGGCGGCGACCTCGAGTATGCCGACGAGCTGACTCTCGGGCGGGCGATGGAGGGCCGCCGCGAGATGAGTTCGTGACGGGCAGTGCACGGGAAAAATGCTGAGGCACCACCCCTGTAGCTGGTAGCGGGCGGACGGGCCAGCTGCAAAGGTGGTGCCTCAGTTCTCGTGTCGCTGACTGGGTAGGAGCCCGTGTCAGCGGCGATGACTTGTTGCAGTTACATTACGAAGAGTGTGACGAAATGTCAACCTTTTTCTGACATCAAACTGAAATATTTGGTCAGACAGTGCGAACGATCATGGCGTCGCCCTGGCCACCGCCACCGCACAGGGCAACGGCGCCCGTGCCACCACCACGACGCTTCAATTCGTGCAGGATCGTCAGGGCGAGACGATTGCCGCTCATGCCGATCGGGTGGCCGAGGGCGATTGCGCCGCCATTGACATTGGTGATCTCGTCGCTGATTCCGAGTTCGGCCATCGAGGCGATTCCAACGGCGGCGAAGGCCTCGTTGAGCTCGAACAGGTCGATGTCGTTGATGCCGATGTCGGTCCGCTTGAGGGCCTTCATGATCGCCCGGCTGGGCTGATGCAGCAACGAAGCATTGTCGGGACCGGCCACCATGCCGTAGGACACGATCTGGCCGAGCGGTGTCACGCCATGAGCCTGGACGGCTTTCTCGGACATCACGATGACGGCCGAACCTCCGTCGCTGATCTGCGATGCGTTGGCGGCGGTGATCGTGCCGTCCTTGTCGAAAGCAGGCTTGAGGCCACCGAGGGACTCCATCGTGGTGTTCGCGCGAACGCCCTCGTCGTGCCGGACGACGACCGGATCACCCTTGCGCTGCGGGATCGTGACCTCGACGATCTCGTCATCGAACCTGCCTGCGGCGATGGCCGCAGCAGCACGGACGTTGCTCTTCATCGCGAACTCGTCCTGCTGGTCGCGGCTGATCTCGCCGTTGGTGTAGCGGTCGGTGCCGAGCCCCATCAGGCACTGGTCGAAGGCGCACCACAGGCCGTCCTTGATGATTGCGTCGGCCAGTTCGACGTTGCCGTAGCGGAAGCCGCCACGCGCGCCGGGGGCCAGGTACGGAGCGTTCGTCATGCTCTCCATCCCGCCTGCGACGACGATGTCGGCCTCGCCGGCAGCGATCATCTGGTCGGCCAGGTAGATCGTGTTCAGGCCCGACAGACAGACCTTGTTCACGTTCATGCTCGGGACGCTCATCGGGATGCCGGCCTTGACAGCGGCCTGACGGGCGGGCACCTGTCCCTGGCCGGCCATCAGGACCTGACCCATCAGGACGTGCTCGACTTCTTCTGGTGAGACGCCGGCTCGCTCGAGCGCGGCCCTGATCGCGATCCCGCCGAGTTCGGCGGCGCTGAAGCCAGCAAGCGCGCCACTCATCTTTCCGATGGGTGTACGGGCTCCCGCAACGATGTATGAACCAGCCATGGTCAGCCAGCCTTTCCCTCACCGACCGCGGCGCGGTCACGAACGAGGATCCAAGCCTATGGTGGATGAACTACCCACGGGTAACCGAGCGCCCCCACTTTGAGGGCTGTCCCTACCGTTCGGTAACATCGCCGGATGCAGAAGATCCTCGAAGCGGTGCAGGCGGGCGCGAGCGGTGACGAACTCAGCAGCATTCCGCTGCCGGAGTCCTACCGGGCGGCGTTCGTACGTCGCGAAGACACAACGATGTTCGAGGGGATTGCGTCGGCCGACAAGGACCCCCGCAAGAGCTTGCACGTCGGCGAGGTCGCGTTGCCCGAGATCGCCCCGGACGAAGCCGTTGTCGCTGTGATGGCCAGCAGCATCAACTTCAACACCGTGTGGACGAGCATCTTCGAGCCGCTGTCGACCTTCGGGTTCCTCGACCGTCTCGGCAAGGAGAGTGAGTGGGGCGCACGCCACGCGCTGCCGTATCACGTCGTTGGCTCCGACGCTTCCGGAGTGGTGTTGCGGGTCGGATCGGCCGTTCGGAACTGGAAACCCGGCGACAGAGTGACGGTTCACTGCAACCATGTCGACGATCAGGATCCATCGGCGCACAACGACTCGATGCTGGCCACGAACCAACGGATCTGGGGTTTCGAGACCAACTTCGGGGGCCTGGCTGATCTGACGATCGTCAAGGCCAATCAGCTGATGCCCAAACCGACGCATCTGACGTGGGAGGAGTCCGCGGTCAACGCGCTGTGCAACAGCACCAGCTACCGGATGCTCGTTGGTCCGAACGCGGCACGGATGAAGCAGGGCGACACGGTGTTGATCTGGGGTGCAACCGGTGGCATCGGCGGGTATGCGACGCAGTACGTGCTCAACGGCGGCGGAACACCGGTGGGCATCGTCAGTTCGCCGGAGAAGGCAACGCTGCTCAACGAACTCGGCTGCGAGGCAGTGATCGACCGCAAGGCCGAGAACTACCGGTTCTGGAAGGACGAGCACACCCAGGACGAGACCGAGTGGCGCCGGTTCGGCAAGCAGGTTCGTTCGTTGGCCGGCGACGATCCGGACATCGTGTTCGAACACGTCGGTCGGCAGACGATGGGCGCATCGATCTTCGCCTGCAAGCGCGGTGGCACCGTCGTCACCTGCGCAGCCACGAGTGGCTACATGGTCGAGTTCGACAATCGTCATTTCTGGATGAAGCTGAAGAAGCTGATCGCTTCGCACTTCGCCAACTACGCCGAGGCGTGGGCTGCCAACAAGTTGATCAGCGACGGCAAGATCCAGCCGTTGCTCTCCGCTGTGTACGGACTCGATCAGGTGGGCGAAGCCGCGCTGAAGATTCATCGGAACGAACACGAAGGCAAGATCGGCATTCTCTGCCTCGCCCCGACCGAAGGCCTCGGCATCGACGACCCGGAGAAGCGCGACCGGATCGGCGAGGACAAGATCACCATCTTCCGACGCCACGGTGGCTGACATCTCACGACGTGTCCGGTGGTGGGCGTGGACAGAGTTCTGATCCGTCCGGCCGGAACCAATGCCAGCCCGTGTTGTCGCGCATCACCGTGAATCCGCCGGCGTGTTTGTCTCGATTGGTCCGGCCGCACATCGGCGCACCGTTGTCCTGATCGGTCGCGCCGCCCCTCGGCCACGGGTCGAGATGATCGATCTGCATCTGCCGGTGACGCACGTGGCAGCCCGGACCGATACAGCGATCTCCGCTGAGCAGAATTGCCTTCCGTGCCGATCCGGTGAAGATCCGGCTCGTGCGTCCGAGATTGATCACCACACCGTCGGGGTCGATCACCATCTGTCTGATCCTGCCGAAGATGGCGGCGACTGCGAGATCGTGCGGATCGACCGGTGCCCCGCCGACGGTCTCGCACAGCCTCATCCGGGCTGACGGTCCGATGTCGTCCACACCGTCATACGCGACGACTCCGCAATCGAAGGGAGCGACGTACGTGCCGAAGTACGCGTTGACCGCAGCCTGTACCTCGGCTGCGGTCGAGACGATCACGACCAGTGGCTCGCGATCGGTGTCGGTGGTGGTGCCGGCGGCCTTCGTGCAGATCTTGACCAACGCGTCATAACGCCGCTGGCGAGCCGTCCGTGGGAGCGGGAACGTCTCGGCGTTGTCGCCGTACTGGGCGAACCGCTCGGCGACGTCGGTCTCGTACTCGGCCTGGGCATGCGCGTCGAGGATCTTGGTCATCTCTTCGCCGGTCAGGGCATCGCCCTCGGCGATCAGCCGGTGGCCGTGGCCGAGCCTTGTAGTGCTGACATGTCGGTTGGTTCGCGACGCTTCGTGATCGCGATGTGCGCCGTCGGGGTCGGCCCCCAACTCCCACCTGCGGCAGACCTGGACGAAGTCCTCGAACACCATCGAGCGAGCCTCGGCGACGAGCAGCGCGTCCGACTCTGGCAGCTTCGCCCGACAACGCGGGTTGGCGTGCAGGTCGCGCAGCAGTCGCATCTGCTCGGCTCCGATGTCGCCGGCCGCAGCGGCCGCCTCGAGGATCGGCATCTCGGTCAGCAGACGCGAGACGCGGACTTCGCGCAACGCCGACGACTTCGAGGTGTTGGTCACCCCGCAGAACCAGTTGGCGGCGCTGTGGTGAAAGTCGTCCCGATAGGACTGGGATGCGTCGACGGTGTGGATGATCTGGGAGCGGAACGCAGAGATCTTACGAAACGCGCGCTCGACGTCCATCGTCACTCGGTCGCGTTCGGCGCCACCGAGCACGGCGAACGCATCGAGATCCGGCAGTTCGATGGTGTCCACGGCGATCACGAGCGGTCACCTTCTTTCTCGACGTTCGACAAACGATGGATGAGAGAGCGGGCCGACCATTGCGTCGCTGCCGAGGGGGATCCGTTTGAACCGGTGGTTGAACCGAGCGGGATCCGTACACGACACCATAGGAAAGGGGTGTGACAGAGTTAATCTCGATCACATGCTGTTGACCGAGATCGACCACGTTGCCATTGCAGTTCGCGACCTCGAGGCGGCAATCGACTACTACCAGCGGGCCTTCGGGGCGACCGTCGAACATCGCGAGATCGTCGAGTCCGACGGTGTCGAAGAGGCGTTGCTGAAGGTTGCGGAGAGCTACATCCAATTGCTGACGCCGACGAATGATGCGTCGCCCGTTGCCAAGGCGATCGAGAAGCGCGGCGAGGGCTTGCACCACATCGGCTACCGGGTCGACGATTGCGGCGTCGCATTGGATTCGATGATCGCGGCCGGCGCCACGCCGATCGACAAAGCGCCACGTCCGGGCAGCCGAGGCACCACGGTTGCTTTCATCCATCCGAAGGGCAGCTTCGGGACGCTGATCGAGCTCGTTCAGGAAAACCCGCCAGTTCACTGACGTCCGTTCCGCCGTGGCTGATCAAGCCCATTCTCTGTCCCGGCATACAAAAGAGCCGCTCGCCGGCGGAGACGAGCGGCCCTTCTGCCGCAATCGGGACCGAAGCGAATCAGTCCCTGCAGGTTGTCAGCCGGCAAAGGTGCCGAC
>JAYTRT010000124.1:0-6886 GCA_043746045.1 Actinomycetota bacterium
GCGATGGCGACCGCGGCGACCCAACTGGCTGATCCCGTTCGTTCGACGAGGTAGATGACGATCGCGATCGTGGCGATGAAATCGCCCGTGGTCGACACGGCGAACGCGATCAACAGCCGTCGCCAACGACGCTGTGCCCACGCCGTGCGGAACGGCCGCCCGGCGCTCATCGGTGCTCGAGGACGCGCCCTGGAGTTCCGGTGGCGCTGGCAATGGCTCCTAGGAAATCAATGACGTTGTCGATGTTCGATGTCCTCGTTCGTGCGGTCGATCGCAACAACATCTTGTCAGTCTCTTGACGGCTCCAAAACCGCTCTCGCGGATGCGACGCCGATGACCTCGAGCGCGTCCTTCTTGTCGCCGCTCTGATCACATGCCTCTCTGCCGTGAGCTCCGCTTCTCCGAAGCGCTCCGCCAGGACTGACGAACAGCACGCCCCGGTGGTTCTCGCCTGTCAGAGAGGTCGCAGGACAGCGTCGACGACGATGGTGAGGGGCTTGCCGGTGCCCGGCCGGGTGATGCCGAATTCCTTTGGCATGACGATGACCTCGGCCGTGTAATGGTTTGCGTCGCCGGATCTGGTGGCGTGAAGCGTGACCGGCTTGGTGATGTCTCGGACGCGTAGGTTGCCTGCGAGATCGATGCCATCTGCCGTTTGGGTCACTGCGGTCGATGTGAATTCGATGGTCGGAAATTCCGTGACTGCGAACACGTTGCTGGACCGGAGGTGCTCGTCACGTTTCTTGCTCCCGGTTGCGACGCTGTCGGCGCGAACAGTGACCGACACCGTGCTCGACGGACCGTCTGCTCCGACATTGATCGATGATTCGTACCGCTCGAAGCGGCCGGTGACCTTCATCCCGAACAACGCTTTGGCCCGGAAGCCGATGGTCGATGCCGCCGAGTCGACGACCCAGGTGCCTGTGCCCGGTTGTACATTCAGTGGTTGATCATTCATAGTTGAACTATATACCTGTGAATTATCTCTGCGACTCGCGCTGATAGTTTGGTTCCGTGAACCAAGGCAAGACGACCGCTGAGCTGAATGTCAACGCCGCCCGAGCGCTCGCGGCGTTGTTGGCTGCTGAGCACGCCGTCAGCGATGCACTCGAGGCAGAGATGAGAGCGCGTTGCGGGATCAACAGTGGTCAGTTCCAGGTGCTGATGGCACTCGCGGCAGCCCCCGACGGCCAACTTCGGATGGCTGACATTGCTGCGACCAATTGCATCAGCCGGAGCGGTGTGACCCAGTCCGTCGATCGGTTGGAAACGTTGGGACACGTCACACGGATGACGAGCCCCAACGATCGCCGCCTCGTGCTGGCCAAGATCACACCGACCGGGCTCGGGCTGATCCCGATCGGGCATCAGATTTTCGAAGGCGTCGCCGAACACTTCATTGCAGATCGCCTCTCCGTCAGGCAATCGGCAAACCTGCTCACAGCATTGGCCGCGATCGCCGCCACGTCGAACTGAACTCGGCCACGATCCGCGAGTGACACGACCTACGGCACTGCTGTAGTTCTCGGCGAGTTCGCTTGACGGAGGCACCGGGTCGTCGGCCGACTCACGATTGATCGCTGGCTTGTGGTTCGCAGACGAAGGTGGGAACGCGCCGGGCGGTTTTGGTCCGGTAGCCGCCGAGAGATGCGACGAGAAGCACGCCGCCCTGATAGGGCACGTACGTCTGTCGGTGGCCAGCAGAAAGTGCCCACTGGTGGCCAACAGATCCGTCGTCGAGGTGGACGCTCTGCGTGATGAATCTCCAAGGTCTGACTGGCCGGTTGCTCGCCGGGTCTCCGGCGATCGACGAGGTCGTCGACCGAGAACGTGCGGAGGCCGCAGGTCGGTCCGGATCAGATCGTGTTGGCCCAGCGACACTCTTGCGTGCGGAGCCTTCACGGCTGGGCGCCACACCCGGTCGCAGGAGAGCCTGAATCGGGTCGGCCGTCATCAGCGTGTTTATCGGTGTCTGCAAAGGGAATGCAGGCTCGTGCTCGACCGCCCGATTCCGATTGACCGGGATGATCGACTGGCCCGCGCAGGAAAGCGGTTTCGAGGACGTGTTCGGCCACGGAACGATGTTGGTCAGTATGACGATCTCGTGGGTGAGTGGGTACGGCCGGACGGCGAGTTCGCGGCGTTGCACTGGCTTGCGGTGTCGCGACGGGAACTCATTCCTGAAGCGACTGGGTCCGGTGAGTTGTTGGTTGATGTCGGTTGTGGCGGTGGTCTTCTCGCTGATGGTGACGTGATCTCGTATTTTCACGTTGGCGTGGATCTTGTCGAGTCCGCCCTGAAAGTTGCCCGCTTGCGCAGCGTGGTTCCGGTGAGGGCGGATGTTTCGAGGCTCCCTTTGGAGTCCGGCTGCGCTGATGTTGTTGTCGCGGGTGAGATCCTCGAGCATGTCGTCGATGTCGAGGCGGTCGTTGGTGAGGTCTGTCGAGTTCTTCGCCCGGGTGGCACGGTGGTGATCGACACGATCGCCGATACGAGAAGGGCGAGGTTTGCTTTGGTGACGATCGCGGAGCATCTGCCGGGGGGACCGCCGCGGGGGATCCATGATCCGCGATTGTTCGTCGACGCACGTCGGCTGTGTCGTTTGTTTCGGTCGAACGGCGTGGATTTGGTGGTTTGGGGACTGCGACCGTCTCTTCGGGACTACGCGCGTTTCTTGGTCGATCGGCGGCGTCCGGTGCGCATGATCCGGACGCGATCGGCGGCGCTCGTCTACCAGGGCGTGGGGACGAAGACACTCTGATGGGTGTCGACCGTGGGCAGGAGGTCGAGGAGATCGCTGGTGCGCTCGCGCGTGAATGGGCGGGGCGCGCGGAAGAACACGACCGATCCGGTCTGTTCCCGTCGGCTGACATCAACGACCTGCGTGAGAGTGGTTTGCTCGGTCTGCTTGTTCCTTGTCATCTCGGTGGGATGGGTGGGTCGTTTTCCGATTATGTCCGGGTTGCGATGCGGTTGGCGAACGGCAACGGGGCGAGTGCTCTGCTGTTCAACATGCACGCTTCGGTGACGGGTGCGCTCGCTGGCGTTCCTGACGAGATGGCGCGGTCGCTCGGAGCAGACGAGTCGTTCTTCGTCGCTCGCGACAGGTTGCTCGCTCGGGCGGCTTCAGGGGACATGTACGGCGTGGCGATCAGTGAACGCGGAGCGGGGTCTCGGCTTTCGGCGATCACGACGACGTTCACCCGCGACCGAGACCAATACCGGCTCCGTGGACACAAGTCGACCTGTTCCGGGGCCGGACATCTCGACGGATACCTCGTCGCAGCACGCGATGGCGCCGTCACGGACGGGAACGAACCGAAGATCTCCTACTTCGTCGTCCCCGGTGATGCCATTGGCGCGGTCGAACAGACGTGGGATCCAATGGGGATGCGTGCCACCGTCAGTAACGGGTTCACGTTGGATGTGAGCGTCGACGCATCTGCGTTGCTGGGAGTGGAAGCGGTCGCTGTGCTGCTCGCGTATGTGATGCCGGAATGGCTCGTGGCCTCGTATGCCGCGGTGTACGTCGGGGTCGCCCAAGCCGCGCTGGCCTCAGCGGTGGCCTACATCAACTCGACGTCGGTCACCGAACCAGCCGACGCCGGCCCCGCCCGGACGGTGCCATTGTCCTCGTCGCCATGGGTTCGCCAACGCGTTGGTCGCGCCGACGCACAGGTCGAATCCGCTCGGCTGGTGATCGAAGAAGCGGGTCGACTCGTCGACCAGAAACCGGGTGATCCGCTGACGACTCGGGCCATCTACCGAGCCAAGCTCATCGCCGGCGACACCGCTTTCGCGGTGGCGGCGAGCCTCACCGAAGCGTGCGGGCTCGGCGCGTTGATGCGCGGCTCGCCACTCGAGCGGCTCTTGCGCGATGCCCGCAGTGGCGCGGTCATGCCACCGTCGAGCGACATCGCCGCCAACGTCATCGGCGCCAGTGCACTCGGAATCGAGCTGCGCAGTGGACTGGGCGAGCGGCCATGGTGACCGGAGCAATCGCCGGCATCGCGTCGGTGTTCCCGCCCGCACTCGGTCAACAGGACGCGTGGGACGGCTTCTTCTCGACACACTTCTCGAACAGCAGGCTCGCTCGACGAGTGTGGCGCACCGCAGGCATCGAGCAGCGCCACGCAGCGGTCGATCCACGCATCGAGGACATGAGTCGCGCGACAACCGGTGCCAGGATGGCCCGCTTCGCCGACATCGCCCTACCACTCGCGCGAGACGCCGTGAGCAGATGCCTCGGACGGTCGAACCTGGCCCCGACAGATGTGGAGCTGTTCACGGTCGTCTCATGCACCGGGTACGCCACGCCAGGCCTCGATATCCTCGTCGCCCGCGATCTCGGCATGTCGCCGACGGTGCAACGCTTACACATCGGTCACATGGGTTGCTACGCCGCGCTCCCCGCGCTCTCCACACTCGCCGACGCGGCGAACGCCCGGAACAAGGTCGGCGTCATGGTCTGTGTCGAACTGACCAGCCTTCATGTCCAACCACCCACCGACGACATCGAACAAATCGTCGCCCACGCCCTGTTCTCCGACGCTGCCGCAGCCACCGCGATCATCCCGGACGGACCCGGGCTGGAGGTGCTCGATGTCGTTGCCCGAACGGACAGCTCAACCGCCGATCACATGTCCTGGGACGTGACAGATCTCGGATTCCGGATGCGGCTCTCACCCAAAGTTCCAAGCGTGCTCGACCGACATGTGCTCGCGATGACAACCGATCTGCTCCACCGTCACCAACTGACAATCGCAGACATCGACCACTGGGCGATCCACCCGGGCGGCCCCAAGATCGTGCACACCGTCGCCAGCCGACTCGGCCTGTCCGACGACAAAGTAGCCGCCTCCACCGACACCCTGCGGACACACGGCAACTGCTCGTCGGCGACCCTTCTGATCGTGCTCGAAGAACTGCTCGCCAGAGAACACCCCGACAAAGGCCAACACATCGTGGCGATGGCCTTCGGACCCGGCCTCACCCTCTACGCCGCCCTGCTCCGCGTTCGATAACCGCACCAACCGTTCCCGCTGCCCGCGTCAGGCGAGCAATGATCGACGCTCGTCGCCAACGAGCGAACGTCGAAGAGTCGGTCCCCCAGCGCGCGACCGTTTCGCGCAGTGCGGACCTCGGCCAGTTCGGTGCGCATCGGATGCAGGTGAAAGACGCTGCATTGTGCATCGACGGTCTCATCGAACATCATCCGTTCATGACGACGACCGACTGGGTCTGCGTCCGGTTCCATGGGCCGAATCCGACCGGGCAGCCGTATCGAGGAACGTACGGGCCGCACAGGTTGGTGAGTTCGACGCTGCGGACGGCGACTCTGCGCGTCGCATCATCGGGTTTGACTGCTGTCGGCATGGGCTATCCACATCGCATGAGCGCAACGAAACACAATCCGGACAACCCGGGAACTGGCCCGTCCAACCGCAACACCCCCGATTCGATGTCTCAGGCCGACCGTGCCAACGGAGAGGCGAGCGAAACCGACCAGGTTGTCGACGCCCACGAGGACGCCCACGACGACGCCCACGATGACGACCCCGCCGAAAACGGAACTCGACATGGCGCCTGACGCCGGCGCCGAGTGAGAAGACTTCTGGGACGCTGGCGGACTCGAAACGGTGCACCTGACCCGATCACTGATGAACGATCGACGACGATTCTCAGCGCATGGTCTCGGTCCGGTTGCGATCGGCACGGTTGCGGACTGGCCGGTGCAACGGCGGGTTGTAGCGTTCGCTGATGAGCCTCGAGCGGTTTCCCGACGAATGGCAGCATGCGGTCGCTGTCGTCGCTCATCCTGATGACTTGGAGTACGGCGTGGCGAGTGCAGTGGCGCGCTGGACAGCTGATGGCAAGCGCGTCTCCTACGTTCTGGTCACGAGCGGAGAAGCCGGTATCGACGGTCTCGACCCGGCGGCGTGTGGACCGGTGCGCGAGGAGGAAGAACGACGAGGGGCTTCGATCGTCGGAGTTGACCAGGTCGAGTTCCTGGGACTCCCAGACGGCCAGGTTGTCGAGGGGATCGAACTGAGACGGCGGATCGCGGGTGCACTTCGTCGGCTACGGCCCGACATCGTCGTGACCATGAACTTCGAGCTGACCTGGGGCCCGGGCGGACCGGTCAACCATGCTGACCATCGAGCGGTCGGGCTCGCCACGATCGACGCGACTCGCGACGCAGCGAATCGGTGGATGTTCCCCGAGCTGGGAGATCCCTGGGACGGGGTGCGCTCGGTCTGGGTCGGGGGAGCGTCGGCGGCGACGCATTTCGTCGATGTCACTGAGACGCTCGATCTGGGCGTCGCTTCGCTGCGCGAACACGTCGTCTATGTCGATGGACTCGGCGACGCCACGTTCGACCCCGACCGATTTCTCCGTGAGAGCGCGCGGATTGCAGGTCGGCGAGCAGGCTGTGAATACGCTGTCACCTTCCAGAGATTCTCGACATAGGCACGGTGGTCGCCCCCGGCTCAGATCCGGTGCCGGGCATCGAGACGGCTGGCGAGCAGGCTGCGGTCACGAAGCCATCGCGTCCCTCGACCGGTTCGGGTGGTGAGCCACGAGAGTCGACGGAGAATGAGCGTCTTCCCGTTGCACCGACGACGGTCGATTGCATCCATCTGGGCAATCCGGTCTCCGCGGCTCCCGGATCTCCATGAGTCGAGGCAGTGCCGATTGTCAAACGGAGCGGCCGAGGAACGCAGCGAGTTGATCGGCGGCGCACGCGTCGGGCGGGGCTGTTTGGGCGGGTCCGAACGGCGCTTGGCCGTCAGGTCCACGGAACGCGTCCGGGATCGCGGGCCGGATACCGGCGAGTAACCCGACGGCGAGCGGTGGGTCAAGATCGGAGTTCTGACCGGTCGCG
>JAYTRT010000125.1:0-19878 GCA_043746045.1 Actinomycetota bacterium
TCGATGGGTTGACGGATCGATACCGATCGTGGCGGTCCCCGTCGGCGCCGAGAGGCTGACCGAGGTGTTGGCGACATCGAAGCCCGTCGGCAGCGCCCCGCTCGCGTTCTGGGCCGTCGCCGAATCGGTGAGCACGCGCTCGGCATCGGACGACCATGCCACCGGCGATGTCCCCTGCACGCCGTCGAGCAGGCACGTCGGCTGACCTCCGTCGGCCAGCGCGCGCAGTTGGCCGTCGGCGACCCAGGTCACCTCGCCCATCGCCACAGCCGGCGTGAATGCGCACGGCCCGACCGGCGCCACCGGACCCAGACTGTCGTACGTCACCTGGCTCGATCCCGACGTGGTGCTCGCCGACGATGTCGTCGGCGTCGTCGTGCTCGCCGCCGATGTGCTTGCCGACGTGGTCGTCACCGAAGCAGTGGTCGTTGCCGATGTGCCCGTCGTCGATGCGCTCAACGACGTTGTGCTCGATGTCGATGGTCGCGTGGTCGCCGGCGCGATCGTGGTCGGAGGTTTCGACGGGGAGCTGACCACCGGAGTCGCCGACGAACCACCCGACGAGGCTGAACCACTCGCGCCGGAATCCGTCGCGTTGGTCGCGCTGCACCCGCCGACGAGGAGGGCAGCCGTGAGGATCCACGGTGCGAGAGAGCCTGCTCGAGACATGAGCGATGATACACAGCCTGACCATCGCCGACTTCCACGAACGGGTCAGCCGGAACAGTTGAATGAGCTCCCGTTGCGGACGCAGCCGTTGCCGGTGGCGATCACGACCCAGATGATCACCGAAACGGCGATGAAAATGAGACCGATGATCAGACCGGCCGTGGCCAGCCCCTTGCCCTTGGCACCTGGGTTGTTCTTGATCTGATTGCGACTGATGAAGCCGAAGACCACGCCCAGCACTGCCGGCAGGGGGAAGAACCAGAAGCACGGAATGATGCTGACCACGCTGAGCACGAAGCTGGCGATGCTCAAACCATTCGTACCCTGTGGTGCGGCCGAGGGCGGCATGCCGTATGGCTGATAGCCCATTGGCGGCTGGCCGAATGGTTGCTGGCCGAATGGTTGCTGGCCGTAGCCGGCGGGGCCCTGGTATCCCGGGGGCGGCTGCTGTCCAGGCTGGAACGGCGGCGGATTGTTACCGGGGGGTGGGGGCATGCTCATACTGTGGCGAACCCTACCCCGTGCTGGCGTCAGCCGCCGGTGACTCAGCCAGCGGTGATTCAGCCGGCGAAGACTCAGCCAGCGGTCGCTGCGGTCGGGTCGACGTAGAACGCGACCAGACCACGCATCTCACTCGACGGATCGTTGGCCAGGCACTTCTTCTCACGAGTCGCACCCTCGGCCCTGTCGTTCTCGAACTGAACGGCGATGATCGCCAGGAAGCACTCCGGGTCGGCGTATGAAGGGTCGATCGAGATCGCTGTGTTCAGGAACTGCTTGCTCTGTTTGAGCAGCACCGGTGAGGCCGATTCGGTCTGCCCCTGCGTGGTGACCGCGAGGACCCAGCCGGCGTATGTCAGCGCCTCGACGTCGTTCGGATTGATGTCGAGCACCTTCAGGTACCGCTTGCTGGCCTCGCCGAAGTCATTTGCCTGCATGAACGCGCGACCTTCACTGAGCAGGGTCGCGACCTGATCGGGCGATGTCCCACCGGTGATGGTGTCGCCAGGATCTCGCTGACCGGAGGCGCGGGCGACGAGGATGCCTGCAACGATTCCGAAGATCACGACCGCGGCTGTCACACCGATGATCCGCTTCCAATTCGTCGGGCGCTTCGGGGGGAGCCCGGTCCGGCCTTCGTCGATCGCGTGCAACACACTGGCTGCCCGTGCCGTGTATCCGTCGCGAAGTGCTTGGTAATCGTGGTCGTCGACGTCTCCTGCGCCGCGTTCGCGTTCCAGGTCGCTGAGCGACCGGAGCAAGAATCGACGCTCTTCCTCCAACTCCGCCAACCGGTCCGGGTCGATCGTCGGGCGCACGGCGCGCACACTGGACTGGTCGGGGGCCTCGTCCGCCGTTGAATCGCCCGGGGCCCGCTCCTGCGGCATGTGGTCCGGCGACTGCTCGGCTCTCGGGTCCGGCGCCTGCTCGTCCGGATCAGGGTTCATCGTCCTGCTCACGCATCGCGTCTGCGACCAGTTCTCGGTCCTCGTCCGACGGCTTGGTGTCGGCGGTCATCTTCCACCGTCGGAAGGCGACGGTCAGACCGGCAATCGCACAAACACCGGCGAACACCGGCAGGGCCCAGACGATGGCGTCGAACCCGGAGGCTTTGGGCACGAGTTGGATGTTGGCGCCGTAGTTGTTCAGCACGTACTGGATGATCTGGTCGTCCGAGTAGGTGCCCGTCTCGACCAGCGACTTGATCTCGATGCGAATGTTCGCGGCCGCTGGCGCCTGCGACTCGTACACGCTCTCGCCGTCGCAGATCGGGCAGGCGATTCGCTGGGCGATGCTGTCGACGCGGTCGTCGTCGGTGAGTGGGCCGCCCGAGCGCGTACTGGCAATCATCAGGGCGACGATGACGACGCCGAGCAACACGACCCAACCGGGCCAGCGCTTGAATCGCTTGTTGATTCCCCTGGCATCTGACCCACCAGCGGTGGCGCGGACTGTGGTGCTCACCCGACGGTCATCCCGTGGTCGCCGGGGTCGAACCAGATGGAGCGGCACCGGGGGCACCGGAGCCCTGGGTCGCAGTGCCGGGCGTCGCCGATGGGTTGTACCTCGCGACGAGACCGGACAGGACCTTGGTCAGCGAATCGTCGGTGATCTCACTGATCGTGTGCCAGACCACATAACCGTTCGGATCGATGATCCACGTCTCCGGGACCTTGGCGACACCGAACTCGCCGCCGATCTCGGCGTTCTTGTCGAGCAGCACCGGCCAGGTGACCTTGTTCGTGGTGAAGAACTTGGCAGTCGCGCCGTCGATGTCGTTCCATACGACGCTGTACATCTCGGCGTCGATCGGGCTGGTCTGTTGCTCACTGGCGAACTTGACGAACTCGGGGTGCTCCTGGACGCAGGGTCCGCACGTCGAATTGAAGAAGTTGAGCACGACCCAGCTGCCCTTGCGGCGCTGAAGATCGAACGGCTTGCCGTCGAGCGTGGTGGTCTTCACTGCCGGAGCAGGACCGCCGACCAACGGCGAGTAGGCCGTGTCGGCAGTCGACCCGGACTTGGCATTGATCAGGATCACGAAGAACGCGGCAATGACGACGGTGACGGCCAGCACGATGACCGGGGCGACCCGCTTGCCGCTGCGTCGCGGCCCAGTGCGCATCGAGTCACTGGCCCGACCCGATGCGTCAGGCGCAGTGTCAGACATTGATCGGCTCCTCGTGCGCAGCGTCGAGGTCCGTCGGCGTCGAGGGCCCGGGATCCGGTGGCGCACCGGCGGCAATCGGCGCCGACGTCGGCTGCGTCGGCAGTCGACGGCGCTTGCCAGGGAAGCCTGCGAGCAGCGTGCCGACGACCATCATCGCCCCACCGATCCACAGCCAGACGACCAGCGGCTTGATGAACACCTTGATCGTGGCCGTCGTGTCGCCGGGCGCAGCACCCGATTCCATTGTCAGGTACAGGTCGTCGAGCACACCATTGCGCACCGACGGGGTCGGGATGTTCGTTCCGAAGTTGCTGAACGTGCTGATCGCCGGCGCGTACGTCTGTCCCCCATCGATGCTGACGAGGGTGCGTACACCGGTGCTGCGTGCGGTCGTGAAACCTTCGACACCCTTCAACTCGAAGGTGTGACCGCCGTAATGGGCCACTTTGCCCTCCTGCAGTTGGAGCCGCGAGGAGTGCGTGTAACTGGTGGACGCAACCAGGGCGACGGCGACGATGATGACGCCGAGGTGCACGACCATGCCGCCGTTCGCGCGCCCGACCAGACCGCGTAGGCCCTGCCGTCGAGTGGCCAGGATCAACTGCCGCAGCGCTGCACCGCCCGCGAACCCGCCGAGACCGAAGGCGAGCAGCGGCGCCAGCCCATTCGCACCGAAGATCAACGGCAGCAGGATCGCGATGACGCCACCCCAGGCCGGCCAGAACAATCGGTCGCGCAGCAGCTCGGTACTGGCCTTTCGCCATGGCAGGACCGGGGCAATCGCCATCAGGAACAGCAGGATGATGCCGAACGGGATCGACATGCTCTCGAAGTACGGCGCACCGACCTTGATCGTGCGGTTCTGGACAGCTTCGACGATCAACGGGAACACCGTTCCGAGCAGGACGACGAACGCAAACACGGTGAACAGCACGTTGTTGGCCAAGAACGCGCCCTCGCGCGAGATCGGCGAATCAATTGCACCAGGCGAACGCAGCCGGTCACCACGCCAGGCAATGAGCCCCAGCGAGACGACCGTGACAATCCCGAAGAACGCGAGCAGGTACGGCCCGATCGAGCCGTTGCTGAACGCGTGAACACTCTTGATCACGCCGGACCGGGTCAGGAACGTTCCGAGGATGGTCAACGCGAACGTCGACACGAGCAGGGTCAGGTTCCACACCCGCAACATGCCGCGGCGCTCCTGGACCAGCACCGAATGGATGTAGGCAGTGCCCGTCAGCCACGGCAGCAGGCTTGCGTTCTCGACCGGGTCCCAGCCCCACACGCCACTCCAACCGAGCACTTCGTAGCTCCACCAGCCACCGAGCAGGATTCCGATGGTCAAAAAGCCCCACGCGAACAGTGCGAACCGACGAGTCTCGGTCAACCACCGTTCGCCCGTGCGTCCGGTGATCAACGCCGCGATCGCGAATGCGAACGGCACGGTCATGCCGACGTATCCGAGATACAGGATCGGCGGATGGAACAGAACCAGGATGTGGTTCTGCAGCAGTGGGTTCGGCCCCGGTCCGCTGGTGACACCGAGCGGGCCGGCCTTGAATGCGTCGGCCGGTCCGAGGGTGAGGATGAAGAAGAAGATGCAGACGACGAACATCACGACCAACGCCCACGCGACCAATGGATCGTTCAGCCGTTTGCGGAAGCGGCGCGCGATCACGGCCGTGTAGCCGACCAGGATCAGCAACCAGAGCAGGATGCTGCCCTCGAGCGCACTCCAGATGGCCGTGATGTTGAACAGGAACGGGGTGTCGGCCGAGCCGACCTGCTGGACGTATTTCAGCGAGAAGTCGCGTTGGACGAGGGCGCGCTCCATCACCGCGAACGCGGCGATGCCGGCGAAGGCGACACCGAACGCGTACCGCTGCGTGCTGCGCAACAGGCGATCGTCGTGCGCGCGGATGCCGTAGACGGTTGCCAACGCTCCGAACGTGGCGCAGACCAGACCGATCAGGAGGACCGAGTGGCCGAGCGTGCCATTCACTGTTGCTGCGAACATGCTGCCGACTCTTTGTTTGCTTCGTTGATGCGGTCCGGGTTGGCGGCGATGTAGTTGTTGCTGTGCTTGACCTCGACCTCGTCGCCGGAGAACACGCCGTTCTTCAGTTCACCGTGGACCACGACCGGGATGCACTCCTGGAACAGGCCGCCCGGGTCGCCGTCGTACACAACCGGCAGGGTGGCCTTGTTGAACGTGATGTTGAACGTGGTGATGCCTTTGCTGGCCTTCAACGATCCCTGATCGACGGTGCCCTGGATGCGCAGCCGACGGTCTTTCTCGCAGCCGGTCTTGTGACCGACCTCGTCGACGTTGCAGTAGTAGTCGAGCGAGCTCGTCAAGAACTTGGAGAGCATTAACCCGCCACCGGCGAGTACGAGGACGAGCAGACCGATCGACACCCACTTGCGGTTGTTCTTGCGTCTGCGCGGCGCAGGTGGCGTGGTGTCCCGAGGGCTCAGATCCACGGTTTGTCTTCCGGGGGAAGCTGAGCGGCGAGACGCCGGCCGCGGCGCAGGTAGTACACGGCGAGCGCGACCGACCCGGCGAACGTGGCGATGTAGGTCGCGAGGATGAAGCCGAGGTTGGCCATCGCCAACACCGCCGATGTGGAGGAGGCCATCACAGATCACCCTCGCTACGGCGCTGGGCGAGCGCATAGTCGAGGCCTTTGTCCTCGATCGCGTCCTGCATCGCCAGAACTCGCTGGCGATGCATCACCAGCCAGACGAACAGCAGCGTGAACGCGATCAGAGCAAGGAACAGCGAGAACAGCATCAGATCGTGGAGCTTGACGTTGGTCGTGTCGGAGACACTCGAATCCTGATGCAGACCTCGCCACAGCTTGACGCTGAAGTGGACGAGCGGAATCTCGAGGACAGCGAGCAGAGCAACCACTGCGGACCGGCGGCCGCGCTGCTGATGGCTCCCGCCGAGGCCGCGCACGGCGAGGTACCCGACATAGGTGATGAACAGGAATGCGGTGGTCGTCAGACGGGCATCCCACACCCAGAACTCGCCCCACGCGAGGCGTCCCCAGAGCGATCCGGCGAACAACGTCAATGCCATGAACAACACGCCCACTTCGGCGCTGGCACCGGCAATGCGGTCCCATGTCAGTGACGTCGTGCGCTTCCACAGGAACGCTGCCGAAGACAGCGCGGTGAGGCCGAACGCGACGTAGGCGACCCACACCGTTCCGACGTGGATGTACAGGATGCGAACGCTGTCGCCCTGCACCACGTCCGCCGGCGAGAGGACCAGCCCGAAGAGGGCGAGCACGGCCATCGAGACGATGGTCGCGATTCCGAGAACCCTGGTGAACGGGGTGCCCGTCCCGGATCGTTGCTTCGGCGGTCGAGGCGCAGGGACAGGGACGGGTTCCGTCGATGTTGGTGACGTGGCCGTCTGACCGGGCGGTGACGTGGTGACTGTTGCGCTCGCGGAGTTCTTCGCAGCGACTTGGCCGGCCGTCAATTGCATGTCCGTCATGGGTGTGTCATTCCTCGATCAGGGGCCCGAACGCCAGAGTGCCGCCGACGCCGAACAGTGCGACGAAGACACCCAGTAGACCCAACCACGGCCAACCGTCTGACACGACCGCACCGCTGGTGCCGAGCGCAGCTTCCGTTGCGCGGGTGGCACCAATCAGCACCGGCGCCACCACCGGGAGCAGGAGGAGCGGGAGCAACGTTTCCCGTCCGCGAACACCGGCAGCAAGGCCGCCATAGAGCGTACCCACCAGTGCGAGTCCACAGGTCGCGGCGACCAGCGTGGTGACCAAGAGCACGATTCCTGAGGCATGCAACTGTGCCCTGTACAGCACTACTGCTGCGGCGAGCAGGACGATCTCGAGCACGGCGAGTTGGGCAGCCAATGCGATCGCTTTGCCGATGTAGATGCCTGCCGGGTCGATGCCGGCGGCACGCATCGCATCCGTGGCCCCATCGGCGGTCTCGATCGCGAACGACCGTTGGACGAGGATCAGCAGACTGAACAGCGTGGCCAGCCAGACGAGACCGGGAGCGACTTTCTCGATCACCGCATCGGTGTTCAACGCGAACGCGAACATGACCATCACGATCAGCGAGAACGGCAGCACCTGGTTGGTCACGACTCGACTGCGCAGTTCGATGCGGAGATCCTTGGCAGCCACCAGTCGGGCAATCTTGAACATCAGCAGGCCCCCGTGGCGGCCCCGGCATCGACGTCGGTCGAGCCGCCCTCACGGATCTGACCGCCGACGACTTCGACGTGCCTGGTGGCCAGCGCGCTGGCCCGTTCCAACTCGTGACTTGCGACGATGATGGTCGCACCGGCAGCCGTGGCCTCGCGCAGCGTCGCATCCAATTCGTCGCGGCCGGCCGCATCGAGACCGGCATGTGGCTCGTCGAGGAGCCACAGTTCAGCACGTCGAGCGACAAGACAGGCCAGTGCAGTCCGCCGCTTCTGACCAGCGGACAGCTTCGACACCTGGACCTTGGCCAGTCGCTGGGCAAGGCCCATCCGCACCATCGCCGCATCGACCTCTGCGGCGCTGGCGCCGACCGTCGCACCCCAGAAACGAACATTCTCGGTGACGTTGAGGTCGTAGTACAGGCCGTTCGCATGTCCGAGCAGGCCAACCCGTTTGCGGACGGCCTCGCGGTCGGTGCGCAGGTCGCAACCGAGAACCGTGCCCTCGCCGCGGGCCAGCGGGAGCAGACCGGCGAAAAGCCTCAGCAACGACGTCTTGCCGGCCCCGTTCGGTCCCTGCAACAACACGATCTCGCCGCGCTGGACATCGAGATTCGCACCGGCGAGTACTGGGAACTGCCCGAGCACGGCCACTGCGTTCGAGAGATGCACGACAGTTTCCATGGAGCACTCAGACGCTACTCACCGATGACTCGATCGACCCAGCGTGTGAACCCGGTCGACGGGGCTCGGGCGCTATCGTCGCAGCGTGGCGGATGGCGTGGATCCCAAGGAACGTAGCGAAGATTGGGCGGATTGGCTGAAGGCCGAACTGTCAACCGAACCCAGCGTCCCGAAGGGAGCGGTCGCTCCACCGGCGGCGGATCTGGTTGCTGATCTGGCGGCGGTACAACCCCCGAAGCTCGAGTTCCAGGAGGCCCTCGCTCCGCCGCCCGATGGCAAAGACATCACCGACCCCGGTGGCATACCGAGTCCGAGCCGACCCCCTGTCCGCGCCGCCGCCGCACTGGCCGGGCCATCGGTTGCTCCGGCTCGCCAGAAACGCAAGCGCCTCAGTCGCTGGGACCGACCCCCTGAACCACACGACTGGCGCTGGATCGTCGGTCACATCGGCCGCGGCCTGATCACACTCGGCCTGTTGATGTTCGGATTCGTCGCGTACCAACTGTGGGGCACCGGCATTCAGACCGCCCGGGCGCAGGATCATCTCAAGGCCGCATTCGAAACCAAGTTGCACGCCCTGCCGAGCGCACCGGACACCATCGTGCCCGTGACCGGCGCGGCAACGACGATTCCGGCGACGACCATTGCCGGCGCACCCGGCTCGACCGTCAACCCGTCAACGACGGTTGCTCCCACAGCGACCACGGTGGCGGGGCCTCCCGTCAAGCAGAACTACGGCCTCGTCAAAGACGGCGACGGCATCGGCCGGATCACGATCCCGAAGATCAGTGTCGATTTCTACTACGTCGCGGGCGTCAGCAAAGACGATCTCAATCGCGGTGTCGGGCATTTTCCTGAGTCTGTCGTTCCAGGGCAACTCGGCAACGCAGCGTTGGCAGGACACCGCACGTCGCACAAGGCGCCATTCGGCGATCTGGACGAGTTGAAGCCCGGTGACGAGATCGATATCGAGACCGTGCTCGGTGGCGCATACGTGTACATCGTCACGGGCTCCGAAGTGGTCGAACCAAGCGACTACCACGTCGTCACCGATCCGCCGACGCCCCCCGACACGGCGACCCTGACGCTGATCACGTGCACGCCCAAGTTCACCTCCAAGCAGCGGTTGGTCATCCATTCCACGTTGGACGCCTCGCGCAGTTCGGCTGTCGGGATCGGCGAGACCTACTACGGCGAGGCCAACCCGGACCCGAGCCTTGCAGGGACAACATTGCCGGACGACAACGGCCTCAGCGCAAATGGTACGTCCACCTCAGCAGCGACCGCCACGACGGTCACGGCGCCGACCACCGTGGCCGAAACCACCAATCCCGCCGTTGCAGCGCCCTTGGATCCTGCCGCGACCACGATCCCGACGACCTCCATCGTCGACAACACGACCACGGTCCCAGCAGCCGCCGCAGCGACGACGGCGCCGACCACCATCTCCCGACTGAGCGTGGTCACAGGGTTCGCCGACGACGCGTTCCAGCAGGGGTGGTTCGACGATGGCGCCGCGTGGCCCCACGTTCTCGGCTGGGCGGCGTTGTTCGGGATGGTCTGGTTCGCGTGCTACCGGCTGGCCAGGCGCTACCGCAATCTGCTGTTGGGCATCGCTGTCTCGATCGTGCCGATCGTCGTCGTCCTGTACTTCCTGTACGAGAACATCAACCGGCTGTTGCCGGCAGCCATCTGACGCTCGGCCCGACCACGCAGTCAGGCGCCGATGAAGTTCGCCGGTCGTTTGGCGAGGAACGCTGTGCGGCCCTCTTCGGCGTCGGCGCTCGCCCATGCTGCGTCACGAGCACGTTCGAATTCCGCGTCTCGGGGCGGCGCCGCACCCGACTTCTCGAGACCGAGTTTGTGGCTGGAGATCGTCAGTGGCGCCAGGCCAGCGATCTCTGCCGCCCACGCGAGCGCGTCGTCGAGCGTTCCGGTCCTGTGCACGGCCCCCGAGGCGACCAGCTGCTCGGTGCGGTAGGTCGTCGCCGCGACCAACATCGCCCGGGCGATCGGCCAGCCCATCTCGCGCGCGAGACGCTCGATGGTCCAGTGGTCCACTACGAGGCCGAGCTTGGCAGCTGGAATACCGAACACGCTGCGTTCCGTGGCGACGCGCAAATCGCAGGCGATCGCGAGTTGCGTCCCGGCACCAAGCGCGGCCCCGTCGATTGCGGCAATCGCAGGGATCGGGAGCTCGGTGAATCCGAGCAGCGCGGCCGACAGCGCCGCTGCGAATTCGTCTCCCTCGACCCCCGCCAGATCGGCGCCGGCGCAGAAGGCAGGCGGCGCACCGGTCAACACGAGGCAGCGCGAACCGGCAGCGACCACCTCTGCCTGCACCCGCTTCAGTTCGATCAAGGTCTGATGATCCACCGCGTTGCGGCGCTGCGGGCGATCGAGGGTCACCAACGCGACACGCTCGTGGAATTCGAGATGCACCGTCATCGACCGCTCCGCTCTACCATGCGCCAGACTGTACGGGCCGACCGCACGGGCACACCACCACGATGACACCGACCGAGCCACCGACCGAGCCACCGACACCTCCGGATCCCACTCCGAGGCCAGCGACAGACGCCGTGCGCGCCCGACGTTCGGTCATCGCGAAGTGGAACCGGATCGCCACCCGGGTCGGGTATGCCCTGTTCTTGATCGCGATCGTGATGTTCTTCGTTGCTCTGGCGACCTCGTTCTCGTCCGGCAAGGTGACCGTCATCACGACGTCGATGATCGTTGGTTCCGTCTTGCTCGCTCCGGCAATCGTGGTCGGCTACGCCGTCAAGGCCGCCGAGAAGGACGACGTCGCGCGCGGTCTCTGACCGGGGGTGGCCGGACGCAGTGCGGTTCGGCGACGCGGTCGTTACTCTCGGGTCACTGATATGTCGATTCGTCTCTCCGCCTCCGCCCGACGCGAACAACTGCTCGATGTCGCGCTCCAGGTGTTCGCCCGTCAGGGGTACCACGGTGCGTCGATGAACGACGTGGCTGACGCAGCCGGCGTCACCAAGCCAGTCGTCTACCAACACTTCGATTCGAAACGCGAGCTCTACCTCGCCCTGCTCGACGAGGTCGGGGCCCGCCTCCTGACTGCCATTTTCAAAGCAACGGCCGGAGCGACCGACGGCAAGAACCAGACAGAACTCGGCTTCCGGGCGTACTTCCGCTGGGTCGCCGACGATCACGACGCGTTCTTGCTCCTGTTCGGAAGCGGGGCGCGACGGGACGAGGAGTTCAACGACGCTGTTCGCAAGGTGACGGCTCAGGTTGCCGAGGCGATCAAGCCGCTGATCGCGACGGCGATCGACCCCGAGCACCAGCGCACACTCGCGCATGGTCTGGTTGGTCTGGCCGAAGGCGTCAGCAGGCGCTTGGTGGACAACGGGACGGACTTCGATCCGAACGTCCTGGCTCGCCAGGTCAGCGATCTCGCCTGGGCCGGACTGCGCTCCGTCGGCCGCAACGAGCGCTGACTCAGCGCTGTTGCTGCTGCCCGAACGGCGGCTGCTGTTGCTGCGGATAACCGGGCTGCTGTTGTGGGTATTGCTGCTGCGGGTAACCGGGCTGTTGCTGCGGGTATTGCTGCTGCGGATAACCGGGCTGTTGCTGGGGGTATTGCTGCTGCGGATAACCGGGCTGTTGCTGGGGGTATTGCTGCTGTGGGTATTGCTGCTGCGGATAACCCGGCTGTTGCTGCTGCGGGTATTGCTGCTGCTGGTCCATCGGGTGGCGGATGCCGAACTCGTGGAACAACTGGATCTGCTGCGGCGTGATCTCGGTCGGCTGACCGACCGCGAACTTGGTGTGGTCCATCGGGTCGTACCAGCACGGCCAGGTGTCGCCGATGCGCGGCATCGCAACCTCGGACAGCAAACACTTCTTCTCGCCGTCGAACGGTTGACCGCCGCGGAGCGGCTCGATCCGGAAGTGCAACACGCACTGGACGTTGATGTTGTTGACCACCATGCCGGTCGGCCGAATCGCAATGATGGTCGCCCGACCCTTCTCGCCGGTGGCCATCAGCTGGCCCGCCAGCTCACGTTTGGCTTTCGACATTCCGAACGCCCCGCTCTTGCGCAGGCTGGTGAGAACGACGACGAGCACCACGACGGTGATCGCAATGGGCAGTATGACGACGGCAGTCATCGCCGGATATTAACAAGCACAGCATCACTCCACCAGACATTCGATGGGATCTTGACGAGCTATTGCCGCAGCGTGAGGCCCCTGTACCCATCGATGAAACCAACCCGTTTCAACTCCCGCACGATTGGCCCGTCGGCACCGACGGGCTGGCCGTCGATCTTGCGGATCTCCAGCCCTCGCGCCCGACCGTCCTTGACGAGCGAAGCCAGCGCCTCGGCCCAACCGGTATCGATCGCCGATGACGGGAACATCAGGAGATGATGGCTGCGCCGGTCGTACCAGGCCAACGCCTGACCGGCCGAGAGCACGACCATCGCACCCGCCGACCGGGCCGGGCGACCGAGATGCTCGGGCCACGCCAGTGTTCCTCCGTACGGCTGAGCCGGGTCGGTCGCGGCGAGCACGATCGGCGCAGGCGTGTCCTCGGGATGAAGCGGGTCGGGCCCCTCACGCACGCTACGCAAGCGGTCGACGGCCCCCGGCAGGCTGAATTGAGCGGCGCCGAGGCCGGTGACGAAGTAGCCGCGACGGACCTGACCTCGTTCTTCGAGCATCTTGAGCACGCCGTACACGGCGCTGAATCCGCCGACCACGCCCTCGGACGCAACGGCCTCGCGCGTGAGCACACCGTGACGCTCGAGCAACTGCAGCGCACTCGCGTGCGCGATTGCCGTCGGGACCGGTCGGGGCAGCAACAATGGCGCAACCAGGCTCCACCGACCCGCTCCCGACGGCGGCCCGAGGCGCGTCAGCCGACCGGGACGGGGTCGGCCACGCTTTTTCGGCGGAGTGGCGGCTTTCTTGGTGCCCCCGCCGATGGTCGCGCGCAGCGGAGCCAACGAATCGTTGGTCACTTCGCCGGCCCACACCAGATCCCACAACGCCGTCAACAGTTCGCCATCGGTGGCAGACGGCGCTGCGGCGCGGATCTGACCCCAGAAACTGGCCCCACGCTCGCGCAGGAGCAGCCGGATTGCTTCGTGCAGTTCGCCACTCGGAGGATCGACGGCTTCGAGGGCATTGGCCAACAACGGCAGCTGGTCGACGAAGTACAACCGCACCCGGCCGTCGTTCGATCCGAGTGACCCACCCCCGATCCAGACGACCTCGCCACTGGTGCAGAGCTCGTCCAGATCTGTCGGGCGGTAGCCGCGCACGCGAATCGGCAGGACCTCGGACTCGAGCGTGGACGCGACAATGGCCGATCCCTGGAGAACGCCGAGCGTCTCGACCAGAGCTTCCAGGCCGCGCCGCTCGCCGGGAATGCCATGCCAGAGGGTGAGGAACCGGGCCAGGGCTTCGGGTTCGACGGGTTCGACCTCGCGTCGCAGGCTGGCCAGTGACCGCCGCCGGAGTTGGCGGAGGACGTCGACCTCGCACCATTCCCTGGCAACCCCGTCGGGCCTGAACTCGCCGATGACCAAGCGGTCCTCGTTCTCGAGCGCTCCGAGCGCGCCGGTCACCCGCTCCAGCGCAAGACCGAAACGACGCGCCGGGTCCGCCGAGACGAACGGTCCGTGCGTGCGCGCGTAGCGACGCAGCAGTTCTTCGAGCGGGCGGGGGACGGGATCGGTGAACGCCATCGGCAGGCCGATCGGGATGGAACAGCCCAGCGCATCGCGATATCGAGCAGCATCCTCGGCTGCCACGTATCGAGGTTCCCCGGCAACGTTGAGCAGAATCGCCCGACGCTCGGAGACAAGCGTCTGCAGCCACGGGCCTGCGGCGGAGCCTTCGCAACGCAGGTCGGCTTCCTCCGCAGACAGGTCGCCGAGGCGACGCAACACGTCGTGCAGCTCGTCTGCCGAACGTGCTCGTCGCCCGTCGGTCAGCAGCTGGAGTTCCAACTCGAGGTCCGCCAGGACCCCCGGATCGAGTAGTTCGCGAAGTTCTCCCGCGCCGAGCAGATCGCGTAGCAGGTCACGGTCGAGTGCCAGGGCCGCAGCGCGCCGTTCGGCCAACGGCGCGTCGCCTTCGTACATGTAGGCCGCAATCCAGTTGAACAGCAGACTCTGCGCGAACGGCGATGCCTTCGGGGTGTCCACGCTGACCATCCGAACCGCGCGGCTGCGCAGCTGGCCGAGCACCTCGCGCAGTGCTGGCACATCGAACACGTCCTGCAGACATTCCCGGCTCGTTTCGAGCAGGATCGGAAAGCTCGGATATTTCGCGGCGACGGCCAGCAGGTCGGCCGCGCGTTGGCGTTGCTGCCACAGTGGTGTGCGCCGATCGGGCCGCCGTCGGGGAAGGAGCAGCGCCCGAGCGGCGCACTCGCGGAACCTCGCCGAGAACAGCGAGGTCTGTGGCAGCGTGGACATGACGAGCTCGTCGATGTCCTCGGGATCGATCAACAGCTCGTTCAACGGCAGCTCGTCGGCCGCTTCCGGGAGACGAATGACGATGCCGTCGTCGCCCCACATCGTCTCGACCGCCATGTCGTAGCGGTCGATCAATCGGCGTTCGATGGCCATCGCCCACGGTGCATGGACGGGTGTGCCGAATGGGCTGAGGATGCACACCCGCCAATCGCCGATCTCGTCGCGGAAGCGCTCGATGACGACAGTGCGGTCGTCCGGGACGACCCCCGTTGCCTCGGCCTGCTCGGCCAGGTACATCACGACGTTGTTGGCCGCGAACTCGTCGAGCGCGAACTCGGTGCGCAAGCGCTGCATCGCGGCCGGTTCGTCCATCGCGCGTATCTCGCGTTGGAATGCGCCCAAGGCGCGTCCGAGCTCGAGCGGACGACCTGGTCGATCGCCCCTCCAGAACGGCATCTTGCCGGGTTGACCGGGGGCCGGGGTGACGACCACCTTCTGGAAGGTGATGTCCTCGATCCGCCACGTGGACGCACCGAGCACGAAGTTCTCTCCGGGACGCGATTCGTAGACCATTTCTTCGTCCAACTCGCCGACTCGTGTGCCGTCGGGCAGGAACACCCCGAACAGCCCGCGATCGGGAATGGTGCCGCCGCTCGTGACGGCGAGTCGCTTCGATCCGTCACGCGCCCGAACGGTGTTCTTGATCCGGTCCCAGACGATGCGCGGCCGCAGCTCGTTGAACTCCTCGCTCGGGTACCTGCCGGCCAACAGGTCGAGCGTGTTGTGCAGGAGTTCGTCGGAGATGTCGGCGAAGCACGCGCATCGACGCACCATTGCCGCAACCGTGTCGACCGGGACATCGCCGGCGGCAGCTGCGGTGTAGGCAACGATCTGCTGAGCCAGGACGTCGAGCGGGTTCCGCAGATACCGGGTCGACTCGATGTTGCCGTCGAGCATCCTCCTGGTGACGACCGCTGCCTCGAGCAGATCGCCGCGATGTTTGGGGAACAGCTTGCCTCTGCTCGGTTCGCCGACCTGGTGCCCCGCCCGGCCGATGCGTTGCAGACCTCTGGCAACCGAACCCGGTGACTCGACCTGGATGACGAGATCGACCGCACCCATGTCGATCCCCAGTTCGAGGCTGCTCGTGGCGACGATTGCACGCAGGGTGCCGCGCTTCAATTGATCCTCGATGACGACACGCTGCTCGCGCGCGAGCGACCCATGGTGGGCCTTGACCAGCTCCTCGGTGAGCAGACCGGTCTCCGGGTCGACGCCGATGCCCGCTTCCTCGGCGGCCTCGTTCAGCTTGGCCGCCAGCCGTTCGGCCTGGCGGCGGGCGTTGCAGAAGATGATGGTGCTGCGGTGAGCCAACACCAGTTCGAGGATCTTCGGATAGATGCTCGGCCAGATGCTCGACTTCTGCGGCTGCATGCCGGCCACCGCAGGCCCCGGCGAGAGCTCGTTGATCGGCTGGCCCATCAAACCCATGTCCTCGACCGGGACCACGACTTCGACCTCGAGCGTCTTACGGATACCGGCGTCGACGATGGCGACGGGGCGTTGCTTGCCGTCGCAGAATCCCCCGAGGAAGCGGGCCACTTCTTCGAGCGGGCGCTGGGTCGCCGACAAACCGATCCGCTGAGGAGGAACCGCTGTGACTTCCTCCAACCGCTCGAGCGACATCATCAGGTGCGCACCACGCTTGGTTGTGGCCATTGCATGGATCTCGTCGATGATCACGGTCTCGACCCCCGTCAGCGTCGACGCCGCCGACGACGTGAGCATCAGGTAGAGGCTCTCCGGTGTTGTGATCAGCATGTCCGGGGGACGGCGGATCAGGGCTTGACGATCCTTCGCGCTCGTATCGCCCGTGCGCATCGCAACGACCGGTTGGACGAAGTCCTGGCCGAGTCGTTCAGCGGCGAGTTGAATTCCCATCAACGGAGAACGCAGGTTCTTCTCGACATCGAACGCCAGGGCACGAAGCGGCGAGATGTACAAAACGCGAGTGCGAGCCGTCTTGTCCGGCACCGGCGACGTCACCAACTTGTCGATAGAGGACATGAACGCCGTCAACGTCTTGCCACTGCCGGTCGGTGCGCAGATCAGCGTGTGACGTCCCTCGGTGATGGGCGGCCAACCCTGGATCTGCGCAGGGGTGGGCGACGGGAAGGACGTCGCGAACCACGCGCGTACGGCCGGCGAGAAGCGATGCAGCACCTCGTGATCGGCCATGTGGTCAGGCTACAGAGGGGGTGCGCGAGAGATTCGGAAGCCGTCGTCGGTAACGGTCGTGTTGCGACGCGGCGGGGTCGGCGACAGAATCGAAGCTCCCATGACCGCCCTCCGACTTCGACGCTGGCAGCGAGCAGCGTTCGATCGATTCAGCGCACTGGACGACGACACGCCGAACTTCCTGGCGGTGGCGACCCCCGGAGCGGGAAAAACCACGTTCGCCCTGGCCTGCGCACGGTGGTCGCTGTCGCAGCAACGCAGACGGCTGATCGTCGTCGCGCCGACCAGCCATCTGAAGGTGCAGTGGAGCTTGGCCGCCCACCGCCTCGGGCTGCAGCTCGACCCGGACTGGACGCCAGGCGGGGGCATCGCCAAGGATGTCCACGGCATCGTCACGACGTTCCAACAGGTGGCCACCGGCGATACCTCGAGAGTGCTGAGGGGCATCGGACACGACGCATTCGTGATCCTCGACGAGTTGCATCACGCCGGCGACGACAAGGCGTGGGGCGACGCAGTTCGGCTTGCGTTCTCCACCGCACACCGTCGACTCTGCTTGTCCGGAACGCCGTTCCGTAGTGATACAGCATCGATTCCGTTCGTCCGCTACGACGACGGCCAGGCTTTTGCCGACTACGAATACGGGTACGGCGACGCGCTGAAGGACGGCGGCGTCGTGCGTCCCGTCTACTTCCCGCGGGTCGACGGAAACATGGAGTGGAGCGCGCCGGACGGCGCCGTGCTCTCCGCGTCGTTTCAAGACGAACTGACGCGTGACGGGGTCAGCCAACGTCTTCGCGCCGCACTCAGCCTCGAGGGTGAGTGGCTATCGCACGTCATCGAGCAGGCCCACGAGCGACTGATGTACCTGCGCGACTCGCATCCGCAGGCTGGCGGTCTGGTCATCGCGATGGATCAGGAGCACGCCCACGGCATCGCCCGGCTGATGCGCAGCCGGTTCGGGGTCAAGGCCGACGTCGTGGTCAGCGACGATCCCGGCGCATCGAAGAAGATCACCGCCTTCGCCGAGTCCGACGAACCGTGGCTGGTGTCGGTGCGGATGGTGTCCGAAGGCGTCGATATCCCCCGCCTGCGTGTCGGTGTCTACGCGAGTACCGTCTCGACCGAGTTGTTCTTCCGCCAGGCGGTCGGCCGCTTCGTCCGCTGGCAGGCCGGGCACACATCGCAGAAGGCCTTCGTCTACCTACCGGACGACGTACGCCTGCGCACCCATGCGTTCCAGATCATGGAATCGCGCCGGCACATCCTGCGTCGCTTCACGATCGGCGACGACGAGACCGAGGTGCTCACCGGCGACACCGAGAACGACGTTCCCCTCGACGACATTCCCCAGGACCTCGATCCAGAACAGCTCTCCCTGTTCAGCGTGCTGTCGGCCGTCGCGACAGGAATGCAGATCCATGCGATCACCCCGTCGGGGATCGCCATCCCGTTCGAACTCGGCGTCGACGAACTCGATCTGCCCGAGGCGCAACGGTACGAGGAGGGCGACGAGATCACCCTGCAACTGGAGCTGGACGAGATACCGACGGACGCTGGTTGGGGCCCGCAGTCCGGCCGGAGCGTGTTCGAGATCAAGGCTGCGCTGCGCGAATCGAACGCCGTTCTGGCCAAGCGATTGGTCGACATCACGGGGTGGGGTCACGCTCGTGTCAATGGCGAGATGAATCGTCTGGGCGGCGTGATTGCTGTGTCCAGCGCGACGTCGGACCAGTTGGAGCGGCGGCTGCGCAGGTCTGAGGACTGGCTCGTCGATCTGCGCAAACGCTGATCATTCGGTTCCGTGATTCACCGGTAAGATTGGGCCATGCCTGTCTCGGGTGAGCACCATCCAGCGTTCGAAGAGTACTGCGAGTGCATCTTCGAGCTGGAGGAGGACGATGTCGATGTCATCCAGGCACGCATCGTCGAACGTCTCGGCGTCAGTCGCCCGGCCGTCTCCGAGATGATCAAGCGGCTCGACACCGAGAAGCTGATCGATGTCGATCACAACACCATCCGGCTGACCGACACCGGCGCGTCGCTGGCCCAACAGGTCGTCCGCCGACACCGTCTCGCCGAGCGCTTCCTGACCGACGTCCTCGGGCTTTCGTGGGCCGAAGCCCACCACGAAGCCGGCCGTTGGGAACACGTGATGAGCACCAAGGTGGAAGTCGCGATGGACCGTCTCCTCGGCAGCCCAACCACATGCCCGCACGGGAATCCGATCCCGGGAAGCCACTACGAGGCCCCCGATTCGCGCCGACTGGTCGACCTCGCGATCGGCGATGCGTTCACGGTCAGCCGGATCCCGGAAGAGCTCGAGTTCACGCCGGGCCTGCTCGACTTCCTCGAGGGTGCGTCACTGCTTCCGGGCCGCGTCGGCTCCGTCACCGCGAGTTCGCCCGACGGCACGATGACAGTCGAGATCGCCGGCGCGCACGTCGGCGTCGGCGCGTTTGCCAGCGCCCGCATCCTCGTCACCGCCTGAGCCAGTGATGTCACGCGGCCACGTCATCAGATCACTCGCGCTCGGAATTTCGGCCAGCCTCGGCGTCAGCCTGACGAGCTGTGCGACGACCGTCATCGCGCCGTCCGACACGACGGTACCGATTGCGGCGACGGCGACCACGCTGCCGACCGGCACGCCGGCCCAGTTGCTCCCGCGGTTGCTGGTCGAAGTCGGCAAGCTCTCCGATGCAATCGGCAACAACGACCACAAGGCCCAGCAGCTGCAGACAATCGACAACCTCTGGAACGCGGTGCGGCCGGCAGTGGCATCGGCCGACGGCGTGATCGTCACCAGCTTCGACGGAATGATCGCGCTCTGCCACACGGGCGAGAAGGTCAATCGCCCAGCCGACGCCGACAAGTGCTTCCGCAATCTGACGGCCCTCGCCGGCGACTTCCTCGCCAAGCACCCCTGAACCGGCAGCCGCCGTGACCGATCGCCGCAG
>JAYTRT010000126.1:0-2154 GCA_043746045.1 Actinomycetota bacterium
CAGCAACGCTCCGCACGATCCGACGCCGGATCGAACGGTGGCAGTGTGGACGCCGTCGGACACCACCGCCGGGCCAGCACTGGCCGCGACCGGGAACCACGTCCTCGTCGGGCAGGGCGACCACATCAGGTGGGTCGCTGCCGACACATTGACCGTGCAGACCGACCTGGTGTGGGACATGCAGATCGAGGCCGTCGCGCTGATGTCGAACGGCAATGCGATCGCGGCCGGGACGCGGCGGATCTCGGAGATCACACCGCAGGGCAACCTCGCCGCAGAGATTCCAATACCCACCGATTTCGGACCGGTGGCCCGCATCATCCTGATCAATTCCCCAGCGGGGACGGCGGGGACGGCGGGGACAGCGGGGACGGCGGGGTAGCGCTGAGGGCCGACGGCGCTCACGTCGGCCACGAGCGGCAAAGGATTTGTCGACGACGCTTGCAGGTCTCCAGCGAACTGGAAGCATGCTACGGTTGGGCGGTCTGGTCGTCCCTGCCCGGGGACGACCGGTGAGTATGAAGCCCTTGCCCCGGACCCCGGTGAGTGGGCCTCGCTCACGCCCGTGTGCGTCGAGCCGTTCCAGTCATGGTCCCCTGAACGGTGGCCCACGCATCGGGCTCGCCGGCGAAACTCACAGACCGAACTTTCGGACGTGAGCGGAATGACTCGAAATCGACTCCCTCAGGCAATTCGGGTGACATCGGCGTGTCTTACCTTGCGGTGATACCACCGAACACGAGGTATCCGATGACGAGTCCCGCCGAAACTGCGTTACGCAATCCGAGGGTCGACGCACCGACCGCCAGCGTGATGCCTGCATCATCGCCGTCTGCCGCCCCAGCGAGGGGCCGCAGCCACTGGATCGACGACTTCGACCCGGAGAACCCCGTGTTCTGGGCGACGACTGGCGCAACGATCGCCCGTCGCAACCTGTGGTTCTCGATCTTCTCCGAACACATCGGCTTCTCGATCTGGAGCATGTGGTCCGCCTTCGTGCTCTTCCTCGGTCCGAAGTTCGGGTTCGACGCCGGTCAGAAGTTCCTCCTCACCACCATCCCCACCGCAGTGGGTTCGATGATGCGGCTGCCGTACACCTTCGCCGTCGCGAAGTTCGGCGGACGCAACTGGACGGTCATCAGCGCTGCGCTGTTGCTGATCCCGTTGGCCGGTGCCGCTGCGGTGCTGCGGCCGGGCGTGTCGTTCAGCACGCTCCTCGCCGTTGCCGCGTTGGCTGGAATCGGCGGTGGCAACTTTTCGTCGTCGATGGCGAACATCGACAGCTTCTACCCGCAGCGTCTGAAGGGATGGGCACTCGGCCTCAATGCCGGCGGGGGCAACCTCGGCGTCGCGGTGGTGCAACTCGTCGGGTTGGGTGTGTTGGCCACGGCGGGCAAGGAGCATCCTCGGATCATCCTCGTGGTGTACTTGCCGCTCATCGTCGCCGCGTGTGTCGGTGCGTGGTGGAAGATGGACAACCTGACGGGTGCGACGAACGAGAAGCGAGCGATGCGCGAGGTGTGCCGAGAGCCCCACGCGTGGGTGATGTCGTTTCTCTACATCGGTACGTTCGGTTCCTTCATCGGTTTCAGCTTCGCTTTCGGTCAGGTTCTACAGGTGCAGTTCGCGACGCAGTTCAACACGCCGATCAAGGCCGCCTACCTCACGTTTCTCGGGCCATTGCTCGGGTCGCTGATGCGCCCGATCGGGGGTCGATTGGCAGACCGGCTCGGAGGGTCGAGGGTGACGCTCTGCGTCTTCCTTGCAATGGCGGCCGGCGCCGGCGTGGTGCTGATCGCCTCGGTGAACAAGTCGCTCTCCCTCTTCTTGATCGGATTCGTCTGCCTGTTCATCCTGACCGGATTGGGCAACGGCTCGGCGTACAAGATGATCCCGGCCGTGTTCCGTTCGAAGGCGCAGCTGGCGATCGCCAATGGCGCGGACTCGGATTCGGAGGGCCGGATCGCCCGCCGCAAATCGCGAGCGTTGATCGGAATTGCCGGCTCGATCGGAGCGTTCGGCGGTGTCGGCGTGAACCTGATCCTGCGCCATGCGTTCATGACATCGAAGACCGGGAACTCGGCATATGTCGCCTTCATCTGTTTCTACCTGGTGTGCATGGCCGTGACCTGGACCGTCTACGTGCGGCCGTCC
>JAYTRT010000127.1:0-2154 GCA_043746045.1 Actinomycetota bacterium
GGTCGGGTGGGTCGGGTCGGGTGGGTCGGGGTTGGAATCGCGTCGGTGCGGGTCGGGTCGGGATCAGGCGAATCGAACGATCGAGGCGGCGCCTGCGACGAGACAGTAGATCGCGAACGGGAGCAGGGTGCGGGTGTGGAAGAAGCGCGTCAGGAACCGCACTGCGAAGTACGCAGCGATGCCGGCGACGATGCTGCCGACGAGGACTTGCATCCGAATGCCATCGCCGAGCGGCCCGAACAGGTCCGGAAGCTTGTACATCCCGGCGGCAAAGATGACCGGTGTCGCGAGGAGGAACGACAAGCGCGCGGCGTCCTCGTGGTCGAGGCCGCGCAGCAAACCAGCGACCATCGTGACCCCACTGCGGCTGATGCCGGCGAACAGCGCTGCGATCTGCGAGGTTCCGACGATGGCTGCGTCCGTCCTGGAAATTCGCGTTCCGTCGCCCAGGTCGGCATCTGCCCCGACGGACCGTGGCGGCCGTGATGCACTGCGCTGACGGAGGCGTTCGCCGACGACGAGGATGAGACCGTTGATGGTGAGGAAGATCGCCGCGGACAGCGGCTTGGCGAAAAGGGTGCGTAATCCGTGCTCGAACAACAACCCGACGATGCCGACTGGAACGGTCGCGAGGACGAGCAACCATGCCATTTTCTGATCCGGCGTCTCGACGTTCCGATCGCGAATCGAGGTGAAGAAACCGCAGATGATCCGCACCCAATCCGAGCGGAAGAAAATCACGAGGGCGATGGCCGTGGCGACGTGGAGTCCGACGAGGAAGGTCAGGTAGAACGACTTGTCCGCCGAGGTGCCATTGGTGAGGCTGTTCCATCCGAGCCATGCGGGAAACAGCACCGAGTGACCCAGACTGGAAACGGGGAACAGTTCGGTGATCCCTTGGAGAACGCCGATCACGATCGCCTGGAAGAAGCTCACTGCGACACGGTCCTGATTCGCCGCTCGGCCACATCCAGCTCCTCGTGGTTGGTCATCTCGGTCCTCGTCGTGGGTCGCCGTCCGCCGAGCTGGCAGAGCGGACGAACCCTATCTCAGCCTCCTGTCAGGGACCCATGATGCCAGATGAATTCACTGCGTGGACCCCGACACCTTGGAGGTTTTGCAGCACCACCTCCGACACGCAATCAGCTCAAACGATGGTCGGCGAAGTTGGCGGTGGACAGCGCCGTGTCGTCTCTCGTGATCATGAACGCGGCGTAGTCGGGATGGCGCTCGGCAAGCCAGTTGAGGCCGTCCGGCCCCATCACGAACACCGCAGTGGCATACGCATCGGCATAGGTCAGGTCGGGTCCGACGATCGTCACGCTGGCCAGGTCGGCTGTCGGCTCCCCCGTGGCCGGATCGATGATGTGCGCACCGCGTTCGTACGTGGCCGAGGTGGCGATCGCAAGCCGGTCGGAGCAACCGACGATCGCAGCGCTCTTGTCCGGCTGGTCCGGATGTCGGATTCCTATCCGCCACGGCTCGCCCGGTCGAGCGTGGCCGCGCACGGCGATGTCACCGCCGGCGTTGATACAGAAGTTCGTCGCTCCGTGACCTTCGAGGACCTCGGCGCAGCGCTCGATCGCCCATCCTTTGACGAGGCCCGACGGATCGAGATGGCTGCCGTTCGGCGCGGGAACGACGAACACATCGAACGCACCGTCGGTGTCCTGAAACAGCTCCTCGCACAAGCCGAGGACGTGGATGACCTCGTCGCTCATTTCCTCGAGGGTGGCCTCGCCTGTGCCGAAGCGGCTGATCGGGCTGTCGAGCTTGTAGGTACTGAACGTCTCGTCGACGTGATGGAGCCACCGCACGACATCGACGAGGGCGACATCGGACACCTCGTCTCGGATGTCGATCGACACCGCCATTCCCATCACCATTTCAACGTGCATCCGACCGCCGCTCGCGGTCGGATGCAGCGGGTCACGGTCCCCGGTGGCGGTGGCTGCGCTCATGCCGAGGCGCCGGCCTGCACTGCGGTCGATCGAGCGAGGTCGATCGCTGATTGCAGCGACGCCTTGTAGCTGTTGGTCGTGTACGTCGCCCCGGAAACGGTGTCGATGGTGGCGCTCTGCGCAGAAATGACTTCGCTGGCGAGTATCGGGGTGGCCTGATCGTTGATCGAAACGCTCCTGCGGTCGGTCGGTG
>JAYTRT010000128.1:0-2149 GCA_043746045.1 Actinomycetota bacterium
ACGCCGTATCCGGGCCGGTGGGTTCGGGATGAGTGTGAGTGGGCGCGTAACGTCCGCGCCCTCGGGGGCGTTGTGAGCGACCCAGGCGCTCATCGCCGCACCGAGGGCGCGAATCGTCTCGTCGCGAGCTCAGGTGGTGGCGCCGGCAGCTTTCAGCGCGGCGATGCGCGCGTCGTCGTAGCCGAGCACCCGACGCAACACGTCGTCGGTGTGTTGACCGACCGTCGGCGCGGTCGACGGCACCGGCAGTTCCTCGCCGTCGATGTGCAACGGGAACATCAGCTGTTCGATACCGGTCTCTTCGACGGTGGTCCACGTGAAGCGGTCACGGAACTGCGGATCGTCGATCACGTTCTTGGGCGTGTTCACCGGCGCGATGGTGGTGTTGTGCTCGCTCGCGAACGTCAGCCATTCGGCCGAGGTGCGAGTTCGGAAGATGTCACGCAGGATGGCTTGCAGGCCGGTGTTGCCGCGCGCATGATCGGCGTACTTGCTGCCGGGGAACTCTTCGAACAGATCTTCGCGGCCGATCCCGACACAGAAGTTCTTCCAGAACGACTGCTCGCTGGCCATGAACAAGACGTGTCCGTCGGACGACTCGTAGACCTGATAGCGAACGCCCTCCCACATCCCGCCGAGGCCGGGCTTGCGTCGTTCGAGTCCGTCGCTCTTGTTGCCGGTGACGAAGTCTTCAGAGTGTTGGTAGGCGCGCCACGTCTCGATCCGGTACCAGTCGAAGTAGGCCGCAGCATCGCTCTGGGCGATCTCCATGTGTGCGCCCCGGCCAGTGGTGCGGGCTCGGACGAGCGCTGCCAGCACGGCCATCGCACCGAACGCCGGGCCAGCGGTGATGCCGATGTTGGCCTGGTCCGGCATCCGGGTGAAGCCGTCGTCGTCCAAGATCGGCTCGATCTGGCCGGCCCATGTGTCGAACGCGATGCCGTGCGCAGGAAGGTCCCGGTACGGTCCCGTCGCGCCGTACCCGCTGATGCTGCAGAACACGATTGCCGGATTGATCTCCTCCAATCGCTCGCGGGTGAAGCCGCGCTTGTCGAGGAAGCCGGGGCGCATCGCCTCGATGATCACATCGGACTTGGCAACGAGCTCGGTGAGCACCTCGATCGCTTCCGGGGTCTTCAGATCGAGAACCAGCGATTCCTTGCCACGGTTGATGTGGAGGTGCATCAACGAGACACCCTCCACGATCGGCCAGGTCATCTCGCGCACGTAGTCGCCCGACGGCGCCTCGATCTTGATCACTTCCGCACCGAAGTCGACAAGGTGCGATGCCAGCGCGGCCGGCCCCAACAACGACAGATCCAGAACACGGACTCCGGCCAACAATCCTTCGGACATCTACTCATGCTCCATTTCGTCTGACGTGAGCTCGGAACTCCGAGGCTCACCCACCCACGTTGGGCAACACATCATGTTCGAACAGATGGAGTCCGCGCCAAGCCGACTCGGGCGGGATGCCGCCGAGCAGCGGGTGGAACAGGACGAACCCGAACGGTCCGGCCTCGGCTATCTCTTCCAGCAACATGTCCGGCGTGAGCACGCGGTACATGCCCCGCTCACGTACTTCGTCGACATCGGCGGCGAGTTTGTACATGCCGTCGAGGCCCGCATCGGCCATCCACTTGCCGTAGGCATTGGTCTCGTGCAGGAAGTACTTGCCGACCTCAGCCCAGCCCTCGTCGACATCGCTCGCGAGGTGGAAGTCGCTCGGGCCGGGACCGTTGTACGGGCCGGGATCCGGCTTGCCGACCTTGATCCGCTCGTCGCGGTACCAGTCCCAGTGCTCAGGCAACGACGGGAGGAACCCATCGCCGATCCTGCCGGCGCGCCGCGCTGCCTTCTCGCTGCTGCCGCCGAGTGTCAGCGACGGACCACCGCCACCGGCCCGCTCCGGCGTGGGGGTGACGCGGACCTCACGACCATCGTGGTCGAAGGCGTCGCCGGTCCATGCGCCGCGAAGTACCTCGACCGCCCGAGTCGTGCGCCTCGGTCGCTGGCCCATCGGGATGTCGAACATCGCGAACTCGTCGGCGACGTACCCGTTGGTCAACACGAGGTCGAGCCGCCCACCGCTGATCAGGTCGACGACGGCCGCATCCTCCGCGAGCCGCAGCGGATCGTGGAACGGCGC
>JAYTRT010000129.1:0-6853 GCA_043746045.1 Actinomycetota bacterium
CCGTTGGCAAGCGGATAGCGATGGCCCGTGCCCTCGTCGATGACGCCCTTGAGCATGTCGATCTCGGTCAGGGCGACGCCGGGATCGAGCACCTGGACACCCGAATCGGCATGTGTGTACAGGTGGGTACCGTCGGCCTGATCGATCGATTCGACGAAATACGGCTCGTGGTGCAGTCCCTGATTGGCAATCGTCTGTCCACCGGACGCCATGTCGAGCGGGCTCATCTCGTTGGCCCCGATCGCGAATGCTGCGTACGGATGGATGTAGTCCTTCCCACCCCGCTGAGCTTGCGTCATCCCAGCGTACAAATAGTCCGACTTGGCCATCCGGTATGTGGTGTCGACGACGCGATGCAGTCCGACGTTCTGGGCCAACCTGCTGAATGCACAGTTGACGGAGGCGTTGGTCATCACCCGCAGCGTGCTGACTGGTTTGGACTCGGAGCGCGACGTGATCTGAAATGGATGCTTCGGGCTGTCCGGGTTGGGGAGCGTGCACGGTGCAATGCCGTCGATCAGGTCGTTCGGTTCGGCGCCGGCTTCCAAGGCGGCCGCGAGGACGAAGATCTTGATGCTCGACCCGGTCTGCCGGGGAACGAGCGCCATGTTGACCTCGTTCACGTTTCGTTTGAAGCCGCGGCCGCCGACCATCACGCGCACGGCTCCGGTCGACGTTTCCAACGAGACGATCGCTGCATCGAAACCGGCCGAGTTGTCGGGCAGAGCGTTACGCGAATATTCGGCCGCGGCTTGCATCGTCGGGTCGAGGGTGGTGTGGATCCTCAGCCCACCGCGAAGCAGCACGCTGCGTCGCTCCTGCTCATCCGATCCGAGAATGGTCGACGTGGTCAGCAGGTACGCCTGCAGGGCTTGGGTGAAGTAGCTGGGGGTGTCGACTCGACCTGGCAGCACATGGGGAACTTCGGGAATCGGCCAGGTCTTCAGCAACTGCGCCTCGTTCGCCGCCGTGATCAGCCTCTCGGCCACCAGGCGGTCCAACACCTGCTGGAAACGGGCCCTGGCCCGCTCCGGCTTCTGGAACGGGTCGTATCCCGACGGGGAACGGATCAGGCCCGCCAGGAACGCGCCCTGCACCAAGGTCAGATCCTCGACCTTCTCCCCGAAATACGTCTCTGCCGCAGCGGAGAGGCCATATGAGTTGTTCCCGAAGAAGATGGTGTTCAGATATCGCTCGAGAATCTGATCCTTCGTCATCACCTTCTCGAGCATCAACGCGTAGTGAACCTGCAACAGCTTGTATCGACCGTCCCTCGGGAGACCCGCCAAGAATTCGTTCTTGACCACCTGCTGGGTGATGGTGGAAGCGCCCTGGCGACTCGCGCCAGACGAGAAATTGGAGAGCGTCGCGCGGATCAGGCTGCGCACGTTGACACCATCGTGGGTGTAGAACTCCTTGTCCTCGACGGCCAAGACAGCCTTGACCACGTCCGGCGGTACCTGTGGCAGCGTGAACGGCTGGATGTTCTCCTGCTGGAAGATCGCGATCTCTGTGCCCGTCCGGTCGTAGACGTAGCTGCGCTGGGCCAACGGCTCGAACGCCGGCAACGTCACGGGCAACTCCTCGTGCGAGTTGGCCGCCCCCCAGATGCGCGGTGCGACACCGACGATCACGCCGGTGAGGAACAACGCCCCAGCCAACGCGACAGCAACGAGCCGAAAGATCCAAGAGACGCGACGCACAGCAGCGGTCACGCTAGTTGCCACTACCGGCCCGACGGTGGCAGCGGGATATCGTACGGAAATGACCGTGCAGCGCCCATTCCGATTCGGTGTCCAAGCATCCAACGCAGCGAACCGGAAAGACTGGGTCGAGCTCGCCAAACGTGTCGAAGCCAACGGGTTCGATGTCCTGACGATGCCCGACCACTTCGGCGAGCAACTGGCTCCGGTTCCGGCACTGATGACGGCGGCCGACGCAACGACGACACTGCGGATCGGCGCGCTCGTCTGGGACAACGACTACAAGCATCCGGTCGTTCTGGCCAAGGAACTGGCGACCATGGATGTGCTCTCCGAGGGCCGAGTCGAGATCGGCATCGGCGCCGGGTGGATGATCACCGACTACGAGGAGAGCGGTATCCCGTATGACTCGCCGAAAGTTCGCATCGACCGGTTCGTCGAAGGTCTGGCGATCATCAAGGGTGCGATGGGCGCCGAGCCGTTTTCCCACACCGGCGAGCACTACACGATCACCAACCACAACGGCCTTCCCAAGCCGGTACAGGCACCCTGCCCGCCGATTCTCATCGGCGGGGGCGGCAAGCGCGTGCTGAGCCTCGCGGCCCGTGAAGCCGACATCATCGGCATCAACGGGACGATGACCGCTGGCGTCGTCGGCCCGGATGCGATCTCGACGATGACCGCCGAGGCCGTCGACGAGAAGGTCGCGATCGTGCACGCTGCGGCCGGATCGCGGATGGACCAGATCGAAATGAACGTGCGTGTCTTTCTGGTCAATGTCACCGACGACCGGATCAAGCTGATGGACGCGATGTCGAGCGGCATGGGCGTTCCACGATCGTTCATGGCGGACTCGCCGTTCGCATTGATCGGGACGACCGATCAGATGATCGAGGACATCGTGGCCCGGCGCGACAAGTGGGGTTTCAGCTATCTCATCGTCGGCGCCGAAGACGTCGACTCGTTCGCTCCCGTCGTCGCCGCACTCGCCGGAAAGTAGACGCCGTGGCTCGGCGCAGCACGCCGGCCACCGGTCCACGGATCGGGTTGTGGGGCGCCGGAATGATCTCCGGCGCGCACGGCGCTGCTGCCACGTTCCTGCACATGCCGATCGTCGGTGTGGCATCTCGAACAGTCGAGCGAGCGGTTCAGCAGGCCGACCGGTTGTCGACTGTTGCGTTGTCGTATACGGACCTCCCCGGCACCGCCCAGATCGTGGTGGTGTCGACTCCCCCACAGATGCACGCCGCCGACACACTCCGCCTGCTCGACGCCGGAGCAGCCGTCGTGGTCGAAAAACCACTGTGCACCACACTCGCCGATGCCGACGCGCTCGTCACCGCTGCGGCCGTACACGGACAGCGAGTGCTGTACGCCGAGAACCTCGCCTACGCCCCGGTCGTGCGTGAGCTGATCGCCCATGCGGGCCGTCTCGGACCGCTCACGCACCTCGAAATTCGCACACTGCAGACCTTGCCGACGTGGGGCGACTTCACCAGTGACGAGTGGGGCGGTGGTGCGCTGTTCGATCTTGGCGTGCACCCGCTGGCCATCGCCGTACTGTCCGCAGCCGCCAATGGTGCCGGGCCCGTGATCTCGGTGCGGGCCTCTCTGCGCGGCGGTGCCGGGCACGACAGCGACGAGCACGCGGAGGTCGAATTGACGTTCCGCAGTGGGCTCGTCGGCCGGGTGATCTCGAGTTGGCAGAACGAATCAGGGCAGATCTGGGATGTCCAGCTGAGCAGCGCGACGGGGGTGCTCCGCGCCGAGTTCTGGCCGACCCCGACGCTCGAACGCGATGGCGAGCCCGTACCGATGCCGACCACCACGATGCCGATCGCGTTCATCGAAGATCTCGGCTACCTCGCCCAACTGCACGACTTCGCCGACGACATCGCCGCAGGACGGACACCGTTCATGGACGTCCAATTCGGTCGGCTGATCCTTGACATCGTGTGTGCGGCGTACTGGTCAGCGGGTCACAGCAGCATCGACGAAGCTGTTCCGTTCCGCGGCCCGCGAGACAAGACGCCGCTACAGCTCTGGCACGGAACCTGAGGACCCGCCGGCGCCGGGTCAGTATCTGGCGCGGGCGAACACTTCGCGAACCATCGGCTCGAAGTGCTCGAGCGGATACGTCTCGGCCTGCGGATCGAACGCGATCTGATCCCACTCGTCGGTGAACTGCGCGGTCAATGCGTACGCCGGGTGGTCCACGAACGCATCGCGCTTGTTCGGGTCGGCTCCGAAGTGCGCGTAGTAGTGCTTGCCCTGGAAATCCTGATGGACGAGCAGCATCCAGGCGACATCCGGGCGCACATACGGCCGCATGATCTCCGCCGCGATCGGACCGTGGTTCGGGACGCTGATCGCCTTGCCGATGTCGTGGCACAGTGAGGCGACGATGACTTCGGTGTCGGCGCCCGCCTTCTCGGCCAGAGTCGCTGTCTGCAGGCAGTGCGTCAGTTGATCGGTGGCAAAGCCGTCGGTGACGGCGGCCAACGATCTCAGCATCGACAGCACGGAGTCAGCGACACGGGGCTGATTCGCTGCGGTCTGACGTCCGATCTCGGCCCATTCCTCGGCCGTCGATTCGTCCATCCGGGTGAACTTCGCTGAAGTGCTCGTGGCGTTCGACATGGCCACATTCTTCCACCATTCGTACACTCTGCGCGATGCACGCTCCTCTCGCCGTCGGGTCGGTCTCGCTCCGCCTGTATCCCCACGATGTGCCGGCAGTGGAGCAGATCGAGTCCTTGACGCGGCAGGCCGTGCTGGGCATCGCGGCGGGGTACGACGGGGTGATGGTCAGTGAACATCACGCAGACTTCCCCGGGTACATCCCTCACCCCGTTGCATTGTCACAGACGCTGCTCGCAGCGATGCCCACCGGGTGGGCGGCGCCGTGTCCGTTGCTGCTCCCGATGCAGCCCTACGCACTGGTCGCCGAACAGCTCGCATGGTTGGCCGCCACATATCCGGGCAGGGTCGGTGCAGGTTTCGCGGCGGGTGCGCTCGCGATGGACTTCGACCTCGCCGAGGTGCCCTTCGACGAGATCATCGAACGATTCAAAGCAGCGTTGCCGAAGGTGGTTGCGGCGCTGCGCGGACAGGATTCGACACCGCTCGGTCGCGACCGCGCTGTTGCCCGTTGCGGCGAGCATCCCGTGCCGATGGTGGTCGCAGCTCAGAGTGGGCCAGCCGTCCGCCGGGCGGCAGCGCTCGGGATCGGCGTGTTGTACGACTCGTTGCAGAACAATGCCAAATCGCGCCGACTCTCGGACATCTACGACGATGCCGGCGGACGCGCACCGAAGATCTTGATCCGGCGAGTATGGATCGGCCATCCGCCGGCCGACGCGATGGCTGCCCAGATGGAGCGGTACCGTGCGGCGGCGTCCTCGAGGACGATCGAGGCGTGGGGGGCCGACGATCAGTTGATCAGCGGGGCGGACGCAGAGGCCGCAGCCGACCGGCTGATCGAGACCATCAACGAATCGAACTGCAACACGGTGAACGTCCGCGTCCATCTGCGTGGTCTCGCGCCGGAGCAGATCGACGAGCAGATCACGATGCACGGCGAGGTCTTCGTGCCTCGCGTCCGCGCCGCACTCGACAGATCAGTCGGCTCCGTCGGCCCGGTCGTCACGGTCGGCTGACTCCGACTCGTGATGGTCGTCATGGTCGTCATGTTCGTCATGGTCGTCAGGATCGTCGACCGCATCGCTGCTCCGTGAACGTGCTGCGGTGCGCTTCCGATCCCACCGCGTCAAGAGCACGCCGCCGATGCTGCCGAGCACGACTGCGAGCAATCCGACGATGATGATCTTGCCCCACGGGGTTGTCGGGTTCGAGTTGTCGAAGGTCTCGTGGACAGCGGTGTCGACCGATGGGGTTGTCGCGATCGTCGTGGATACCGCACCGGCAGTCGTGGTCACTGCTCCGCCGACCGATCCGCCTCCAGCAACAGCCGTCGTCGTCGTCGGATCCGGAACGGAACTCGTCGTCACGCTGCTCGCAGCTGTGGCAGACGGTGCGAGCAGAATCGAGAACGGAACCGCTGGCGACAGCGAGTAGCAACCGGCGGGGTCCGAGATGCCGATCGTCAACGCCATGTGGTTCGTCGCAAAGATCGAATCGGTCGCATTGGACGTCACAACCCTCACTGAATTTCCGGCAACCGTGACTGCGAAGTCCCCGATCGACGCACCCGCTCGCTTGCCGTTCCACGTTGCAGCGCCGAACAGTCCGGACACATATGGTGGATTGACGAGGTCGGACAGCGAGACACCACCAATGGTCCCGCGCACATCAGCAGCCGGTGGTTGCGCGAATGTGAACGTGACGGCATTCGTCGTCGCGTCGAGGCTGACCGTCGGCATGTTTGCAATTGCACACGACTTGTTCGACAGACCGTCTGCGCCGAGCGCACTGCCACGGTCGAGGAGCGGGATCGCACCACCCAGCCCGTGGCCGTCGAGCGCGTCCAGGAGGACCGGGGGCGTGGCACTCTCCCAACCGTTCTGAGACGGATCGAGGTCACGTCGGACAATGACGATGTTCGTTCCCGCCGCAGTCCAGGCACCGATCTGCACATCGATCTCGGTGAGCTGGCCGTTGATCGAGAACGTCGCCGTGCCGACATTCGTGTACGCGCCCTCGACGAGTTGGGTCACCTCGAACGTGCCGTCGGCTGCGATTGCTGCGCGATAGGTCGCTCCGGCCGCGGTCAGCATGTACAGCGCCGTCGACGAGGCCACGCCCGCCGCCGGAACTGCTGTCGTCTGCGAAACGATCGTGAAATTCACGGTGGCCTCGGTGGGTGTCGCCGTGAAGAAACCGATACGCGATGCTGCGGCGTCGGCAGAGGTCGATGCATCCGCCTGGGTCACGCCGGCGACGACGTTGCGGGCCAGGGCGTCGTTGACCGCGACCGATTTGCCGAGCGCCGGCGGATCGTCGGCACTGGCGCTCGACGGCGCCCACCCGACCGCTGCGACGACCATCAGCGACAATGCGATGGTCGCGCCGAAATTCGATCGACGACGACCACCGTGGTGGCGAGATCTCAACACGTCCGCTCCTGACCTGCGGTATGCCAGCCGACCGCAGAGAGGCACCATACAGCACGCAGCGTGCATATTCAGTGA
>JAYTRT010000130.1:0-6851 GCA_043746045.1 Actinomycetota bacterium
GGGCCGACGCCGACGTTCCTGACGCGCTGGTCGCGGTCAGTCCGCGTGAGCAGGTTCGGGCGGGTGCTCAACTCGTGCTGCTCTCTGCGCTGATCACGGCTTTCACCCCCGCATTCGCCGGCATCGTGGCGGTGGTCGGTCTCGGTCTGGCGCTTGCAACCGTGCTCGCCCGCAGCGCCCTTCGCGCTGCTCTCGCCCTGCTCGTCACCGGCGTCGGCGCAGGACTCATCGCCTTGCTCCTCAACCTGCCGTGGATGGCGTCGTTGTTCGGCAAGAACGGGTGGGACACGTTCGTCGGCGCGCCGACTGCCTCTGCCGGCGACGTGGGACTCAGCCACACGCTCCGGTTCGCAGTCGGACCCGACAAGCTCGGCGTTCTCGCGATCGCCCTGTGGCTGCCCGTGATCGCGGCGCCGCTGTTGGCCAGGGGTTGGCGGCTGACATGGTCGGCCCGCGCAGGCGTGCTGGCCGTCGCCGCGTTGGGTCTCGCCGTGGCCGGTCAGCGCAACGCATTGCCGTTCCGTCTTCCCGAGGCCGGTCTGCTCCTTGCGCCTGCCGCTGTCGGATTGGCGATCGCCGCAGCCTGTGCGGCCGCCGCGTTCGAGCAGGACGTCCAGGGTGGCAGCTTCGGGTGGAAGCAGCCACTCGGCATCCTGTGCGGCGCGGCAGTCGCGCTCGGAGCGATCCCCTCGATCGCGTCGACCGCAAACGGGCGGTGGTCCACACCCACGACCGAATTGCTGCAGCCCTCCGATCAGTTCGTGGCCAATCCGGCCGAAGGGAACTCGCGCAGTCTCTACGTCGGCGATGCCCGGGTGATGCCGATCGAAGGTTGGCGTCTCGACGATGGTGGAACAACGGGCGTCTCGTACTCGATCGTCGACGACACCGCACCGGACATCGGCGAACACTGGGCTGGACTGCCATCGAAGGCCGAGTCCGACGTCCGCGACGTGCTTGCACTGATGTCGAACAGTTCGACGGCACGCATCGGACGATTGCTCGCCCCGTTCTCGATCCGGTACATCATCGTTCCGTTGGTCGACGGAATCGATTCCACGACGAGCAACACGTTGGCGACGCCGCGGGGGCTGGTCGATTCATTGACGGCTCAGCTCGATCTGCGCCGCGTCTTGACGCCACCGAACTACATCGCCTTCGAGAACACTGCGTGGATTCCCAGTCGGGCAGCGCTCGGTCCCGCAGCAGCGCAGGCGAGCAATGAAGCCGGGTCATCGGCCCTCGCCAGCAGCGACATCAGTGGTTCGAGTCCGATCCTGACCGGGATGCGCGATCGCGGTCCGGCCACCGGCCCGGTGCCGGCCGGGGTGGTCTACTCGGCTGTCCCGTTCGACCAGCGTTGGACTTTGGCGATCGGTGGCGCTGTCATCCGACCGCGGACCGCCTTCGGCGACACGCTCGCCTTCGACGTTCCCGTCGCCGGTACCGCAACCTTGAGTTACGACACCGACGCCACCCGACACCTCGCTGTTGCGTTGCAACTGGCAGCGTGGATCGCCGTCATGATCGCCGCGAGCAGGTTGCGTTGGAACTGGTTCCGCCGCCGCCGCCCGTTGCTCGGCGCCGACGACGGCCCGGTCCTTCGGCTCGGTGATCTCGATCGGGTGCCTCTCGGAATGTTCGATCCGTTCGCGCCGATCACCGCCGTCGAACCGTCGTTCTCGGGCTCCGAACCGGATGCCGGCCTCGGCGAGCCGAACGCCAGCCTGGGTGAGCCGGGACTGGGTGAGCCGGGACTGGCGGAGACGCTCGACGAGTCGCCGATGAACAGCACACCCGGTCAACAGACGGGGGCACCGACATGAACCTGCGGCGCACACTGATCGTGGCCACGGTGATCGCCGCCTTCGTCGGCAGCATCCTCGCTGGCCGGCACACCCCGGTCGTCACGTCGACTCGGTTCAGCACCGTCCCGTTCGCGAACAGACCGTACTCAGCGCATCGCACACCCATCACGACCACGTGGTACTGCGCTGGTGTACCAGCGGCCGACAACACCACCGGGGGCCAGATCGTGGTCGCCAACCCGACTGATGTTCCGATCAACGGGCACATCACGTACATGAACTCCGCGGGGGCTGCCCCGATCGTGCAACCCATCGTCGCTCCGGCCCGCGACAAGTTGACCCTCGATGTCGAGTCGGCGATGACGGGGACGTTCGTCTCGGCCATCGTCGAGCTCGATGGTGGCGAGGCAATGGTGGAGCAGCGCGCGATTCATCCGGCCGGCGATGCTGTGGCCTCGTGCATCACGCAGACCTCACCGACCTGGTACTTCGCCGATGGCTGGACCCGCGACGTCAGCACGGAGCAGTTGGTCATCACCAATCCCTACGCGGACGCGATCAGCTTCGATGTCACCTTCTACACCAAGAACGGCCCGCTGAGCCCGGGAGCGTTCCAGGGTGATTCGGTCGAGCCGAGGTCGGTCAAGGTGATCGATGTGTCACTCAAGGACGAATCGATCATCGGCGTGCAGGTTGCCGCCAGCCGAGGCCGTCTGGTGGTGGCTCGCGCCGAGCACTACGCCGGCGGTGGGCGTCTCGGCTACACCCTGAACCTCGGTGCCCCGGCGCTGTCGGAACAGCTGTGGTTCGCCGAGGGGAGTGGCGCTGCGAATGTCCTCGAGCAGTATGTGATCCTCAATCCGACCGCTCAGGACGCCGACGTCACCGTTGCTGTTCTGGGCATCCCGCAATCGAGCACGTTCGTTGCCCCGGAGTCCATCGCCGTGCCCTCGAACTCGGTCGTCACGTTCGACACGAAGAGCATCACGGGGCTCCCCGACCTCGCGCACAGCATGGCTTTCTCGACAGCCGACGGCAAGAACTCGATCATCATCGAGCGGGTCTTGACCGAGACGGTCGCCGGACAGCCGGTCACGTCCACCGTGATGGCGATGACGCCCGAGTTCTCGTTCGCCAAACGCTGGTCGCTGCCGATCGGGGTCGACGCCGCGGACGCCGATGCCATCGTGGTCTACAACCCGTTCGCATCGGCAGCCACCATCTCGCTGAAGACCGTTGGCCCCGGTGGCGAGATCGCCGTGCCGGGAAGCGACGCGATCACCCTGCCGGGAGCCGGCATCATCACCATTCCGCTGACCGACCCGAGCGTGTTCGGCAAGATCGTTGTCGTCGACGCAAGCGCCGGTGTGTATGTCGAGCGTCGGCTGCCGCGAGGTCACGGGCTGGGTGGGCGGTCCGGATCGTGGGCTTTGCCAGAAGAATGTGATTCATGCAACTTCTCATTGCCGCCGTCCTCGTAGTCGTCGTCGGAGCCGTTGCGTTCGTCCTGCAACGGCGTCGGGCGGTCGACCCGCCGACTCAGCAGCGCTGGGAGGTGCCGGCGCAGTTGGACAGGGCCGATTTCGATGGTTCCGGTGAATGGTTGGTCGTCACGTTCACGTCTGCATCGTGCACGACCTGTGCCGATGTGAAGCGCAAGGCAGCGGTCCTGGCCAGCCCGCAGGTCAGCGTGGTCGACGTCGAGTTCACGGCGCAGCGCGACCTGCACGAGCGGTACAGGATCGATGCCGTACCGACACTCGTCATCGCCGATCGTGACGGCGTGGTCAAGGCCAGCTTCCTCGGGCCTGTCAGCGCGACGGACCTCTGGGCTGCATGCGCCGAGGCGCGGACCCCCGGCGCCTGAACTCGGCCGCAACCGGAGGCTTTCCACGACCGGAGGCTTTCCAACGCACCCGGGTGCGTTGAAGAACCTCCAGTGCCGGAAAGCCTCCGAGGTGGTTGCGGTGTTCAGTCGGCCGGTGTTGCCGGCGTGGCGTCCTCGAACGAACCGGGCTGACGGTCACCGAGACCCTGCTGGATCAGCCGGGCGACTTCCGGGCCGTCGATCGTCTCGTGCTCGAGCAGCGCCTCGGCGACGAGGTCGAGGCCGACACGGTGCTTGATCAGCAGTTCCCGGGCCCGCTCCTGCTGCGCATGGAGCATCGTCGAGATCTCCTCGTCGAGGATCCGGGCGGTCTGGTCGCTGTACTCACGACCGCTGCTCATCAGGTCCTCGCCCAGGAAGACGTGCTGCTGGCTGCCCCATGCCATCGGACCGATGCGATCACTCATGCCCCATTCACGGACCATGTGGCGGGAGATGTTGGTGGCTTGCTCGAGATCGTTCGCAGCACCGCTGTTCAGATGGCCGAAGACGATCATCTCGGCGACGCGACCGCCCATTGCTTTGCAGATCGTGTCCTCGAAGTACTCCTTCGAGTACGTGTGGCGTTCCTGAGGCAGGCTCCACGTGACGCCGAGGGCCATGCCGCGGGGGAGGATGGTCACCTTGTGCAGCGGATCGCCGTGGGGGAGCACCGTCGCAAGGATCGCGTGGCCGCCCTCGTGGTAGGCGGTGGCCCGGCGCTCTTCGACCGAGAGGACCATCGACTCGCGCAGTGCACCGAGGACAACCCGGTCACGAGCGTTCTCGAAGTCGATCCGCTCGATCTCCTTCGAGCCACGACGAACGGCGACGAGCGCTGCCTCGTTGACGAGGTTGGCCAGGTCGGCGCCGCTCATCCCCGGGGTGGCCTTGGCCATGACATCGAGGTCGACATCGCCCATCCGCTTGTCGCGGCTGTGCACCTTGAGAATGGCCAAGCGCTCCTCGGCTTCGGGCAGTGGGACGACGATCTGGCGGTCGAAGCGGCCGGGGCGCAGCAACGCGGGGTCGAGGATGTCGGGGCGGTTGGTGGCGGCCAGGATGACGATGCCTTCGCTGGTCTCGAACCCGTCCATCTCGGACAGCATCTGGTTCAGCGTCTGCTCACGCTCGTCGTGGCCGCCGCCGAGACCGGCGCCACGCTTGCGTCCGATCGAGTCGATCTCGTCGATGAAGATGATTGCGCGGCCCATCTTGCGGGCCTGCTGGAAGAGGTCACGGACACGGCTGGCGCCGACGCCGACGAACATCTCCATGAAGTCCGAACCCGTGACCGAGAGGAAGCCGACGCCGGCCTCACCGGCAACGGCTCGAGCGAAGAGGGTCTTGCCGGTCCCGGGAGGGCCGACCAGCAGCATCCCCTTCGGCACTCGTGCGCCGATCTCGCGGAACTGCTCGGGCATCCGCAGGAAGTCGACGACTTCTTTGATCTCCTGCTTGACGCCTGCGTATCCGGCAATATCGGCGAACGTCGTCGACGGCTTGTCGGCGTCGTACGTCTTTGCCCGACTCTTGCCGACGGACATCACATTGCCCATCTGGCCGGACGCCCGACGTTGCATCCAGATCAGGAAACCGATGATCAGCGCGAACGGCAGCAGCAGGGTCAGCAAGCCGGCCCACCAGTTGCTGCTCGGCTGCTTGAAGGTGTAGTCGAGTTTGGCAGCCTTGAACACGGCGAGATCCGAGTCGCTGATCTGCGTGTCGGCGGTCGAGGTGAATGCACCGCCGCCAGCCGCGGTGGTGTACGTGCCGCTGATGGTTCGACTGCCGTTGTCGATGGTGACCGACTGGACCTTGCCGTTCTGGACCTGGGTCAGGAATTCGCTGTACTTCAGTTTTTCGGCATTCGACGACGGCCAGAACTGGGTTGCCGCCAGGGCACCGAGAACCACCACTGCCAGAAGTGCGATACTCCACTTCGGCAGTCCGGGTGGCGTGCGTCGACCAGAAGCGTTCGGAGGAGTCGGGCCACCGGAGCCGTTCGGGCCCGCTGGTCCACGGCCGCCCGTGCCACGGCCCGGAGGCGGCGGTGGGGGAGGCGGGGGGAGGTTACTCATGGAGCCATGCTACGTCGATTCCCAGTTCGCAGACGGTCGCCCGGTTGTGAATCCGTTCGTGTCCGAAGGGGGTCCGGCATCCACCAGTCGCGCGCACGTTCGTTGTATTTTCGGAGGTGTGCAGCGTCAATGTTCGCGGTCGGGATGTGCGGAACCAGCGGTGATCACGCTGACCTATCAGTACGCCCGTTCGGCAGTCTGGCTCGACGACCTTTCCGCGGAGCGCGATCCGCACGCGTACGATCTGTGCCGACGACACGGCTCACGGTTGTCGGTGCCGCACGGGTGGCGCCTCGAGGATCGGCGGACCGTGCTGGAGTTCGTCCTCGCCGCGACCGGTTGATCCGGTCGTGTTGATCCGGTCGTGTTGATCTGGGTTTCGGGCGGCGGGCGCGGTACCGTGATTCGGTGCCCGTCGACCCATCGGCTCAGAACGGTCGGGCAGATCGGTCGGCCACCAGGCCATCCGGCGGCAAGAAGCCCGCTGCGTCCGCGCCGGCGCTGATCCAGTCGACGCCGAACATCTCGCTGGGTATCGCAGCCACGACCTGGCTCGTCGGGTGGCTCGCCGGCAACATCGCCGGTTCGGCGGTCCTCGCCGCGTCGGGTACGGCCGGTCGCAACGCCGCCGACCGACCGGCCTGGGTTGCCGTCGTCTCCTCGCTCGCGCTCTGGACCCCGCAGATCGGCGCTCTCGTGTTCGTCAGCCGCAAGTACGCCAGCGGGCGTCCGCTCGCCGATTACTCGCTGAAGTTCCGTCCGGTCGACCTCGTCGGAATTCCGGTGGGCGTGCTCAGCCAACTGGTGCTCCTGCGTCTCGTCTACTGGCCGCTGCAGTCGGGTTGGCCGGGCACGTTCTCGAACAAGCACCTCGAGCAGAACGCCAAAGACCTCTACGACACCGCTCGCGGCATCTGGCTCGTCCTGCTGATCGTGGCTCTTGCGGTCGGCGCGCCGTTCGTCGAGGAGCTGGTCTACCGAGGGCTCCTGATGGGTGCCGCACGACGCCGCCTCGACGACGCAATCGCGCTCGTCGGTGTTGCCGCCTTCTTCGCCCTGATCCACTTCCGCCCCGTCGAGTACCCGGGTCTGTTC
>JAYTRT010000131.1:0-2145 GCA_043746045.1 Actinomycetota bacterium
GCATGCGCGCCGCCCTGACCACCGGCGTACCGCACATGAACTCGGCGGTGATCCTGGTCGTGCTGCTCGGCGTCGGTCTGTTCCTGATGCGAGCTGGGATGGCCGGCTTTCGCAAACGCGTCCTGTCCTGACGAATCAGCCGAGGGTGTCGGCGGGCGCCCAACAGCTGTGCGTTCCGCTGCTGATCCGCTCGGGGAGGCGCACCTTGGCAATCGGTCCGGAGCCGAGATCCTGAGCGGAGAAGATCTGACACGCTGATGTGTTGTCGTTCATGTCGGTGGTGAAGGTGAGCAGATAGCCGTCATCCTCGGCGGTCGAACCGATGCGCGGTGCGAGCGGGGCCTCACTGGCGAAAACGCCGTCGGGGAATCGGTATTCCTCGACCCGACCGGTGTGCGTGTCGAGCTTGTCGATGCCGTTGAACAAGAACCACCCGGGTTTGGCCGATACCGCGTAGGTGTAGCGGTACGGCAGCCCGGCGTAGGCGTTGTTGATCATCCCGAACTCGAGGATCCGGTCGCTCAACATCTCCTCGGTACACGTACCCGTGCGCATGTTGAACCGCCAGCGGTAGGGGTGGGCCTGCAACTGAGCGAGATCGACGAAGCGGAACATCTGCTCGTAGACAGTTGACTCCGGCGCTGCCTTCGGGTTCGGCTGCGACTGGTAGAAGCCGTCGAGGACGACCTCGTCGCCGTCCTCGAACGCGTTGATCCAATGCAGGACATACGTCGGACCGGCCTCGAACCAGCGGATGTCCTCAGGATTGCCACGACGCGGAATCACTGCGAAGCGAGTCGGTAGTTCGCGGAAGTAACGGACGGCGTAGATGTCACGTTCGAGCAACTTCGGATCCCAGAACATCGGACAGTCGTTGAGGATCGCGAAGTTCTCGGTGAACGCCATGTCGTGAGGAAGTCTCGGCCCCGGTAGCGGAATCGGCGTGTAGTGGACGAGGTTGTCGGAACCGTCGACCACGCCGTAGTGCATGTACGGCGCGGTCGTCGAGTAGTTGAAGAACAGCATCTCGCCGGTGCGCGGATCCACCTTGGTGTGTGCGGAAACTCCCTCTGCCGGAAACTGGCCGCCCCACGACTCGCGGCCGAGATCAGCGAGCGTCGTCGGGTCGAGACGGTACAGATCGCCGCACTGGTAGAAGCTACTCTTGGCGACTCCGGCGTGGACGACGACATCCGTACTCGACGCATCCTTCATGCGAGTGCGTGCACCCCAACCGTCGCTGCGCAACGACCGGTCCGGGGGCTCGGCCAAGCCCGCCCACAGTGCATGTCCGGCCTCGTTCTCGGCGGCCAGGCCAACGGTACGCACGAAGCGGTTGCGGTAGGTCGCACGACCACCTTCGACGTGCATCGAATGCAACATTCCGTCCCCGTCGAACGGGTGATAGCGACCGATCGACTGATGGACCGGGTTTTCGGTGTTGCGCAGATAGACGCCGGCCAGATCGGTCGGGATCGTGCCCTCGACCTCGAGGTCGGTGGCGTCGTACTCGACGAAGTTGGGCTGCCATGCGCCCGTGCGGTACGGATGATCGTCGCCCGGGTCGATGGTGCTGTGTGTCGTGCCGACAACGGTCGTGGTCATTCCCGAACGGTAGCCCGCCACAGGCGTCGTCCGTCCAGCATGATGCTGCGGCACAATGGGACGATGACGTCGATCTTCTCGCAACCGATCGTCCGCCCGGCCAGTGGCACGCATGCACTGGATACAGAGTCGACCGATTGGCAGCCGACGGAGACGCCTGGTTTCTGGACCAAGCCGCTGCTCGACGCTGCGAGTGGTGGAACCACATCGTTGATGAAGATCGACCCAGGAGCGTTTGCAGGGTTGCACAGTCATGATCAGCTCGAGGAGATCTTCGTGGTCAGCGGCCAGTTCCGGGATCAGCATCGAACGTACGCGCCGGGGCACTACTGCGTTCGAGCGGTCGGCGAAATGCACACGGCGACGTCGGATGAAGGCTGCGTCGTGCTACTCGTCTATCGGCCCTGATCTCCTGCGGAGCGTCGTGTCCGATCTGGGGGCGCCGTCGCCGAATGCACGCCATTCGACAACATATTCATCACAATTCGGGACCAGTGTGCGGCAGCTTTCGACGACGAAGGCTCTGACACACGGAGGAAA
>JAYTRT010000132.1:0-6842 GCA_043746045.1 Actinomycetota bacterium
CCGCTCGGCGACGCGTTCCAGATGCGCGACGACGTGCTCGGTGTCTACGGAGATACCGCTGTGACGGGAAAGCCTGTTGCCGACGACCTGCGCGAGGGCAAGCCCACGCCGTTGATGGCCCTGGCGTGTTCCGCGGCCACGCCGGCGCAGGCCGCACTCCTCGACCGCGTCGGTGCAGCAGGCATCGCCGATTCCGAGATCGCCGAAATCCAGCAGGTGATCATCGACACCGGCGCGCTCGACACACTCGAAGCGCACATCACGTCACTGACCGAGCAGGCACTCGCCTCGCTGGAGACGATGCCCGTGACCAACGCAGCCAAGGACGAACTCCGGCTGCTGGCCGGCTACGTCAGCTGGCGCGACATCTAGCTGATCTGGTCCGCCTGATCTGTTCCGCCTGATCTGGTCCGCCTGATCTGGTGCGCCTGAGGATTTGACTCAGACCACGTCGGCGTAGTCGGCCAGCGCTTCGCGGATGGTTGCCTGGGCGACGCCGACTTCGTCGGCAACGGCGGCCAACCACGGCGGTCGGATCACGGCGGCGATCGTCAGGGGTTCGTCGAGGCCCGAATGTTCGACAGCCATCCTGGCGAAGATGGTCGAGTAGTCCGGAGGACGCAGATCACGCGACATCTCGAACACGGCGTACGGATCCGGAGCGGTGGATCGAGCGGCGAGCAATACGACGCTGGACGACGCCGGTTGAACCGGGCCACCGGCCAGTCCGACACCGTCGGCCAGTACCGCTCCGCGCACGGTCGAGGCCCGCGCCCCGGCGAGTTGCAGCGCGACGTACGCGCCGAGTCCGTGCCCGACCACCGTTGCCTGGCCCAGCATCGCCAGCGCCGCGTCGGCATCGGCCAGGAGCATCTCCGCGCTGTAACCGCCACCGCGCGGGATCGTCGACAGACCATGTCCGGTGAAATCCATCGCGACGACAGGACCCCGCCACTCCGAGCAGTATGCCGGCGCTGCTGCCGGCGAATGATCGCCGAGACCATGCAACAGCAGCAGCGCCCGACTCTCCGGATCGCCGTCGACGAGGTGGTGGAGGGCGAGGCTGACCTTGCCGTGTTGCAGCATCGTGATTCGGCTCACGACGGGCCACCCGAGAGGAATTCGAGCGCCATCGCCGAGACACGTTGCGGTTGTTCGATGTGGATGAAGTGACCGACACCGTCGAGCATCTCGACGCGTGATCCTTCGGCAAGGAACGGTTGGACGTGGCGCGGTTTGGTACCCCACCCCATCTCCTCCTTCTCGCTGGCGAGGATTCCGAGGAACGGCATCGGCAGTCCGGGCAGGCGGTTCAGCGTCCACTCCGGACGCCACGGTCCGAACCCACCGAAACGCATCGCCGGATCGATCGTCCACCGCCAACCGTCGTCGTCGTGACGGGCGCCGACGGTGACGAGGTGACGCAGCCACTCGTTCGACAGCCGCGGGTTCATCCGGCCGCGGCGTTTGGCCAGATCTTCGACCGTGCCGGGTTTGCGCGAGGCGAATGCGACGTTGCGGCGCAGGTCGAGCCACGCGCTGACGTCGGTCGTCATCATCCGAGTGCGCTCGTGGTCGGAGATGTCCGGACTCGCGCCCTTGGTCGGGATGCCGTCCATGTTGATCACGTGGCTGAAACGGTAGGGCTGCGCGTCGGCGAGTTGGATCATCATCGCCCCGCCCTTGGAGTGGCCGATGACCGGTGCGGGATCGAGCGTGACCGAATCCATCACGGCCGACGCGTCACGCAGATCGGCGTCCCACGAGTACAACTCGGTGTGCTGGCTCGCGCCGTGGCCGCGGTGATCCCAGCTGACGACGCGCCAGCCGGCGACCGCGATCAGCGGCGCGGAAACATCGAACGTGCGTGCGAAATCGAAGCCCCCGTGCACCAGGAACACCGGCGGAGCGTCGGCTTCACCCCACTCGTGAACGGCGATCTGCAGCCCTCCGACATCCAGCATGTACTGCCGCGCCGGTGCCACCGCTCCCGGGTAGGAGCCGGGCTCTGTGTCGATCTCTGGGGCGTGGTCCACCCGCATGAATCTACGCGTACGATGCTGTGATGAGCTTCTTGGTGCGGATCGGGGCGATGTCTGCGCTGCTGGCCGGAGGCGTCCTGGCCGCTTGTAGCAGCGCTGACAGCCACGCCAACGACACGTTGCCTCCAATCGCGACGACAACGACCACGACGACGATGCCGCCGACGACCACCACGATCCCCGATAGTTATGTGATCCAGGCCGGTGACACGTTGTTCTCGATCGCGACCAAGTTCGGGCTGGACACGAACACCTTGGCGGCCTTCAACGGCATCGTCAACAAGAGCCACATCGAGTCGGGCCAGAAGTTGAAGATCCCACCGAAGGTCGCGATCACCACGACCTCGGTCGTCGCAGCAACGGCGGTCGGCGCAACCAGCACCACCTGAGTCGCTCAGTCAGAGGGTCAGAGGGTCAGAGGGTGCCGGCCCGGTGCGCGACGGCGACGTCGGCGATGTCGCGCATGATCCGCCCGAGCTCGTAGTCCTTCGGTGTGTAGATGCGGGCGATACCCATCGCCGTCAACCGGATCCGGTCCTGTTCCGGGATGATCCCGCCGAGGACGATCGGGATGTCGACGCCGAGGTCGGCCAGCGCCTTCTGAACATCCGGGACCAGGGCGAGATGCGAACCACTGAGGATCGACAGGCCGATGACGTCGGGATCCTCGTCACGCGCTGAGGCGGCGATCTGCTCGGGCGTCAGGCGGATGCCGCTGTAGATGACTTCCATCCCCGAATCGCGCGCGGCGACGGCGATCTGTTCGGCACCGTTCGAGTGGCCGTCGAGGCCGGGCTTGGCAACGAGGAACTTCGGCGGCCCGCCCGGAATCGAGCGCACGTACTCGGCAACGGTGGACAGCTCGTGGGAGCGTCCACTGGCTGCGGCACCGACACCGGTCGGACCGCGGTACTCGCCGAACACGCCGCGCAGTTCGCCGGCCCATTCGCCGGTCGTGCCACCGACGAGCGCCAACTCGATCGACGGGATCATGATGTTGTCGTCGGACATCGCTGCCTCACGCAACGCAAGCAGGGCGGCGGCAACTGCGTCGTTGTCGCGACTGGCCCGCCAGGCCACGACATCGGCCACCGTCTCTGCCTCGACGGCAGCATCGACGATGAGGATGTTGCCCTCCCCACCGAGTGGGCTGTCGGTGAACTCGGTGAACCGGTTCACGCCGACGACCGTCTGCTCGCCGGATTCGATACGTCGGGTTCGGGCCGACATCGACTGCACGAGTCGCCCCTTGAGATAGTCGACCGCCTCGAACGCGCCGCCGAGTTCCAGCACTTCGTTCAGTTCGGCCCACGCCGCATCGCGCAGGGTTGCGGTCTTGGCTTCGATCACCGTCGATCCGTCGAAGATGTCCTCGTATTCCAACAGGTCGGTTTCGAAGGCCAGCACCTGCTGCATCCGCAGTGACCACTGCTGGTCCCAGGGCCTGGGCAGACCGAGTGCCTCGTTCCACGCCGGCAATTGCACGCTGCGCGCCCGGGCCCGCTTCGACATCGTCACGGCCAGCATCTCGAGCACGATCCGTTGAACGTTGTTCTCGGGCTGGGCCTCGGTCAGACCGAGCGAGTTGACCTGCACGCCATATCGGAAACGACGGGCCTTGTCGTTCGTCACGCCGTAGCGCTCGAGCCCGATCCGGTCCCACAGCTCGGTGAACGCACGCAGCTTGCAGATCTCTTCGATGAAGCGGATACCGGCGTTGACGAAGAACGAGATCGAGCCGAACACCTGGGCGAATTCGTCGGGCTCGACCTGGCCACTGTCACGCACCGCGTCGAGAACGCCGATCGCCGTCGCCAGCGCGTACGCCAGTTCCTGCACCGGTGTCGCCCCGGCCTCCTGCAGGTGATACGAGCAGACGTTGATCGGGTTCCACTTCGGCGCGTTCTTGGCGCACCACGCGACCATGTCGACGATCAGCCGACGCGACGCTTCTGGCGGGAAGATGTACGTACCGCGACTGAGGTATTCCTTGACGATGTCGTTCTGGGTCGTGCCGCGCAGGGCATTCGTCGGTGCGCCCTGCTCCTCGGCATTGGCGACGTACAGCGCGAGCATCCACGCCGCGGGGGCATTGATCGTCATCGACGTGTTCATCTTCGCCGGGGGAATCTGATCCAAGAGCGTGCGCATGTGCCCGAGGTGGGCGACCGGCACACCGACCTTGCCGACTTCGCCACGAGCCTTGGGGTCATCCGGGTCGTAGCCCGTCTGGGTCGGCAGATCGAACGCGATCGACAGTCCGGTCTGGCCTTTGGCGAGGTTGTTGCGATACAGCTCGTTCGACGCTCGCGCTGTCGAATGTCCGGAGTACGTGCGCATCAACCACGGTTCATCGCGATGCACCGGTGTTGGGTCCCTGAGCTCGTCCTCGCCGGCGATGCGATCGTTCATCCCGCCAGTGTTACCCGTCGGTAGGCGTCACTTCCACCTGCGCCTGATCGGTCGTCGATGCGATGTCGTTCGCGAGCCGGATCGTCCAACCCTCTACCGTCAAGACGGACCCGGCGAGATGCAGCAGTCGGAGATGTGGCGCCGGGCTGCCGAGCACGATCTGCGTTCGATCGATGCCGAGACACAGTGCTCCGGGAGCGGGTCGGCCGCACGCTTCGGGGGACTGGTCGACGAGGTGCACCGCGAGCCCGGCTGCGGGCAGGTAGTCGTCATAGCCGGTGGTCGGAAGGAACTCGACCGTGACGAACTTCGTCTCGTCGACCGGCAGGACAAGCAGTCGCAATCCGACGTTGCCGGTGGAGGGCCGCAGGCCGAAGGTGCCGATCGTCGACTTCGGCGCAGACTCGGCGACTGCGATCGCCGCGTCCGGCAACCATCCGAGTCCCACCCGGTCGATGGCGATGGTGTCAGGAGCGTCGATCCGTGCCGGTTGGACGTCGCGCGGGGCTGCGCTGTTGCTCATCAGATCGAGCGCGCTGGCGTGTTCGTCGTCCACGTCGCCACTGTGCGGAAGGTCCAACGTGTGTCCGATCTCGTGCTCGATCAGATCGAGCAGCGGCTGGCCCCCGGACTCGGCGCCGTAGAAATCGGAGGCCCCGACGTAGGCCGAGCGGCGCGTCACCGAGGCCGGACAGAAGGCGGTCGGGCACGGCGAACCGGGCTTGCCCCATCCACCGGGTCGAGTGGCCAGGTCCTCTGCCGACGCCACCACGAGCGCCGTCGCGGCGCCAGCGGTGCTGGCATCGAGTGCTCGGTCGACACAGTGATCATGGGTCTCGTCAGCGGCCATCGTCAGTGTCGAGCCAGCGGTGAACGTCGGCGCATACAGACCATGGGAGATCGACATGAAGTACGCCCGGACACCCTGTAGCTGTTCGACGATTCGCTGTGGTGACAGCGCGAGTCGCAGCGGAAGATCGCCGTACAGCGGGTCGGTCGTCGGCATCGGGACATCGCAGACGAACACCTCGATCGTGTCGCCGGTCGGTGCCGGTCGGTGGTCGACGATCAGTTGCAGCGGTGTCGGGAACGCACGTGCGGCGCCGGTCGACGTCGCTGTCGAGGTTGCTGTCGTCGAGCAGCCGACAATCATCAGCCACACCGCGAGCGAAGCCACGGCCCGAGTTCGGCGACGTGCCCGCAGGCTCACGAACGAAGTGCGGCGTCGAGGAGAACGAGGTATTCGTCCCTGGTGACATCGACCGCGCCGAGAGAGATCAGGTGCGGCGTCGTCCACTGCACGTCGAGCAGCGTGGTGCCGGCGGCCCGCAGCGCACCGACGAGACCGACGAGCGCCACCTTCGATGCATCGCGAGCATCGGAGAACATGCTCTCGCCGGCGAAAAGGGCGCCGATCTTGACGCCGTAGAGACCACCGACCAGCGCGCCGTCGGCATCGTAGGCCTCCACGCTGTGCGCCCAACCCGAGCGGTGCAGACGCTCGTACGCGTCGATGAACGAGCGATTGATCCAGCCGTTCGGGCGCTTCGGGTTGCCGCACTTCGTCATCACGCCGCGGAAGTCGGTGTCGAAGCGAACGTCGTAGCGCTTGCAACTCTGGCGCAGCGACTTCGACACCTTCAACGCGTCGAGCGGCAGGATGCCGCGCGGGTCGGGTGACCACCAGCCGATGTCGCGTCGGCCCATCGGCATCGGGAACAGACCGGCTCGGTAGGCGGCCAGAAGGGTGCCCGGTTCCAGGTCGGCTCCGATCGCGACGAGTCCCTTGGAATCGGCACCGCTCGGCGACGGGAGCTCCCAACGCGTGAATGCCGGTTCGATGGGCGCGACGACGAACGGGCTCACGCGACCAGCATGCACCAACCGGTCCATGCTGCGGCATTCATCGTGAGTCGTCAGCGCGACTCGTCAGCGCGAGTAGTCGAAGAAGCCCTGGCCCGACTTGCGGCCGAGACGCCCAGCGGTGACCATCCGTCGCAATGTCGGAACCGCTGCGTAGTTGGGATCACGGAACTCGGCATACAGCGCGTCGAGGATCGACAGCGATGTGTCGAGGCCGACGAGGTCGAGCAGCGCGAACGGACCCATCGGGAAGTTGCAGCCGCCCTTCATCGCGGTGTCGATGTCGGCGACGCTGGCGACGCCCACTTCGGACATCCGCACGGCGTTGTTCAGGTAGGGAAAGAGGAGCGCGTTGACGATGAAGCCGGCTTGGTCCTTGACCTCGACCGCGTCCTTGCCGCATCTGACCGCAAACGCGGTGGCGGCAGCAATGGTGTCGTCGCTGGCGGTCAGCGGGCGCACGATCTCGACCAACTTCATCGCCGGCGCCGGGTTGAAGAAGTGCACGCCACAGACTTGGTCGGG
>JAYTRT010000133.1:0-2137 GCA_043746045.1 Actinomycetota bacterium
CGGCGCCACCGTCGCCGAACTCGCCACAGGCTGGGGAATCTCCAAACAACTCGTCTACCGCACCATCAGCAAATCAGGACCACCCACCGACCACTGAAACCTCCTGCGCGCCGGCGCAATTGGCGACACTCAGCAACCTCGGACCCCGGATGTCGAGTGCGCAGAGCCGGCAACATCTTGCGTTGGCCATCGCCTTGTGTCGACGCTGATGTGCACACGTGTGGAGGACGAGGACAGCCGTCGAGCAAAGGACCCACAATCACAAAACCACCTATCGATCCCGTTGAGGAATCCAGTGGAGAGGTGTTGCACGATCCCAAGATTTCGGACGTCTCGTCGTACGTCCATTCGCCGTTCGATCAGGGTCAATGCAGCAGCCTTTGCTGATGTCTGGATTGCGGGGATTGACGGGCATCTCCCCTGCTGGTTCGCAGCGACTGGACGCGTCACCCGCCGGTGGTACAGCGCTGCTCGATCGATGTTCTGAGTCTGACGAGGTCGGGGGCGTCGACGCCGAGGAGTTCTTGGACCACGAATCTGTGGTCGTTGGTGGAAGCGAGTTGGGTGCTGATGCACTTCGCCACATCCGGTGTGTCGCCCTCCTTTTCGAGGATGGATTCGATTCGCGCGGCTTCGTTCATCATTGCTCGATGACCGAAGATCCGGTCGGCCCGGTCGGAGTCGGTGGTGCTGCCGGGCAGGAAAGGGCAGTCGATGGCGGCCGGCACGGTGAGCGAGACGAGGTATCTGGTCGCAGCGTCGGAGATGCACGAGCTCTCGGTGAAGGCAGTGTGGCCAGCGCCTTCCCAGGTGAGCTCTGTGGTGTTGCCGAGCGCTGTAGCCATCTTGGCGGAGAACTGGTACGGCGTCGCCGGATCGCCCTTGGTGCCGATGACCACCATCGGTGGCGCGCCCTGAGCGGTGGTGATGGCCGGGATCGGGTCTGCAGGCGCGGGGAAGCCGGCGCACTCGTAGTCATTGCGGCGGTCGATGAAGTCGGCGCATGACACGGATACCTGCGCGTAGGTGGTGTCGGGCCTGGCGTTCATCGATGCCGGAAATCCGTGCTCCTCGTAGTTGATCAGTGCGGCGAGGGTCGATGCGTCGCCGTTGGCAGCATCGCCGAGCGCGATGCCGAGGCTCGCCCATTCCTCGATGCTGTACATCGAGCCGACGATCAGCTTGTCCAGCGCGGCGGTTGTCACCGGTTGGCCACCCTTGAAGTTGCTGACCGGCAGGGTCGACACGTCGGCGTTGAGCTTGTCGAGCTTGGACGTGGAATCGGGACCGAGGGTGCACTCCTTGGACAGGTCGCACAGGTGCAGGAACGTGTTGATGGTGCCATTGAAGTCCTGGCTCCCGTAGGTCGTTGCGTCGAAGTTCTTGGTGGTGTTCTTGGCTCCAGCGGCGGGGTCGACGTCGCCGTCGAGCACGAGCGCGCGTACGTTCTGGGGGAACATGTCGGCGTACACGCCGCCGATCGCGGTGCCGTAGCTGAAACCGAGGTAGGTCAGCTTCTGGTCACCAACCGCTGCGCGAAGCCGATCCAGGTCACGCACGACGCTCGTCGTGCCGAGGAACGCAAGGTACGGCCCAGACTGCTTGACACACGTCGACAGCACGTTGGCGTCACCGAACAGATCGCCGTCGCATCTGACCGGCATCGAGGAACCGACACTGCGGGGGTCGAAGCCAACCAGATCGAAATCGTCGCGAAGGGCCTGAGGCAAGACGTTGGCGAAACCAAATGCTGCTTCGACGCCCGAGCCGCCCGGTCCGCCGGGATTGATGATCAGCGAACCAATGCGCTGCGAAGGCATCGCGGCAGGAAGGCGGTTGACCGCAATCGGGATCTGGGCACCTCCCAGGTTGTTGTAGTCCTCGGGCACCATCAACGTGCCGCATTGCCATGGCGCATCTTCACCCGTACAGGGACCCCACGCGACTGCGGACACGACTGCACCACCCGAACCGGCGACGGTGGTGGTGACTCCCGCGGCCACTGTCGTCGTCGTGGTCGCACCGCCAACGGGAACCCTCGGCGGCGCCGCCATCCTGACCGCAAGAGACGCGATGTCGTCCAGATCGAAGATCGATTCGCAGCGGCTCGCATCGAGCGTCTTGGCGAGCTCGGAGC
>JAYTRT010000134.1:0-6817 GCA_043746045.1 Actinomycetota bacterium
CGCCGAGGTCAGCGGCGCCCCGATCGCCGTGATCGGCGCTGGGCCTGCGGGGATCAGCTCGGCCCACGACCTTCGTCAGGCCGGCCTGGAGACCTTCACGATCTACGAACGTGCCGATGACGTCGGCGGCACGTGTCCGTGGACCTCACCTCACCCGTGGCTCCATTGGTGCATCCACAACCGTGAGAAGAATCGATCGCTCGTACGACAGGGGGAATCACCAGTTTTCAGTTCAGGCACGACAGATCGAATCCCGACAAAACTGGTCGACATTTCGACCGTCGCGGGTTATCGTGACGATCGCGAGTCACCCTGGCTCTCACAAGAACAGAGGAGAGGTCCAGATGGCGATCGTTGCCCAGGTGCTCGGCGCCGATTGCAGCGACGCGGAATCCGCTGCCGGGTCGCGATGATGATCAAGGTCCACTGGTTCCTACCGACCTCGGGCGACAGCCGAACGGTCGTGCCATTCGGTGCTGACGGCCACCACCGGCCGGCGACGATCGACTACCTCGCCCAGATCGCGCAAGCCGCTGATCGCTTGGGATTCGAGGGTGTGCTGACTCCCACCGGGACGTGGTGCGAGGATGCGTGGCTGGTGACCGCGGCGTTGATCCGCGAGACGAGGCGGCTCAAGTTCCTGGTCGCGTTTCGACCCGGCTCGCTGACACCGACGCTTGCGGCACAGAAGGCAGCGACGTTTCAGCGCATCTCCGGCGGTCGGTTACTGCTCAACATCGTCACGGGTGGCGAGCCATCCGAACAGCACAGGTTCGGAGACTGGCTGGACCACGACGAACGGTACGACCGAACGGACGAGTTCCTGTCGGTGTTGCGTGGGGCACTGCTCGGGCCGACGGACTTCGACGGTCGTTACTACCACGTCGAGGGGGCGACCGTCAGCGGTGGGCCGGTCCCGACGTCGCTGTACTTCGGAGGCGCATCCGATGCAGCGGAGCGCGTCGCAGCCAAGCACGTCGACGTGTACCTCGCGTGGGGCGAGCCACCTGAGATGGTGGCACCGAGGCTCGCACGGATGCGTGAGCTCGCCGGCGAACACGGTCGCACATTGCGGTTCGGGATCCGCTTGCACACCATCACGCGCGACCGATCTCGTGATGCGTGGGCCGAGACCGAGCGGTTCTTGGAGGATCTCGATCCCGCGATCGTCGAGATCGCGCAGAACTCGCTGAGTCGCAGTGAATCAGTCGGGCAGCAGCGGATGCGTTCGTTGCACGGTGGCTCGCGCGATGACCTCGTCGTCGCGCCGAACCTGTGGGCGGGCTACGGGCTTGTCCGTGGAGGCGCTGGTACCACCCTGGTCGGAAGTCATGACGAGGTCGCCGACAGGATCGAGGAGTATCACGCGTTGGGCTTCGACGAGTTCATCCTGTCGGGTCATCCGCACCTCGAAGAGGCGTATGCGTTCGGCGAAGGCGTGATGCCGATCCTGCGTCGGCGGGGTCTGGTGGACGAGCTCCCGCCGACGGCGATCCCGACGATCACCGCTGCGTACGCCCCGATCAATGGTCGCTGATCGCGCGGCTCAAGCGGGTGTGGACCAGATCGCGCGATTGACGACGTTCTCGAGCAGCTCTTGGCGCCCGGACACCGGCTTCGGGTCGAGGTCGCTGTTGCTGGCCATCTCGGCCAGCGCGTCCAGGTCGACGTCGTTGTTCATGATCGATCGACCGAGTGGCTGATCCCAGCCGGCGTAGCGCTCGTCACGACGACGATCGAGCTCGCCGTTGGTGATCAGTGATTCGGCCACCAACAGCGCTCGAGCGAGGGTGTCGATACCGCCGATGTGGCCGTGGAACAGGTCGGTCCGGTCGAGGCTCTGGCGACGGAGTTTCGTGTCGAAGTTGAAACCGCCAGACGTGAACCCGCCCCCACGGAGGATCTCCAGCAGAACGAGCGAGAGCTCCTCGACCGAGTTCGGGAACTGGTCGGTGTCCCACCCGTTCTGGGCATCGCCGCGGTTCGCATCGACGCTGCCGAAGATGCCGTGCTCGATGGCCCACGCGACCTCGTGGTGGAACGAGTGCCCGCCGAGGGTGGCGTGGTTGCCTTCGATGTTGACCTGGAACTCGCCCTGCAGCCCGTAACGTTCGAGAAAGCCGTGTACCGTCGCCGAGTCGTAGTCGTACTGGTGCTTGGTCGGCTCCTGTGGCTTGGGCTCGATCAGCAACAGACCCTCGAACCCGATCTTGTGCTTGTACGCGACGACCATCTCCAAGAACCGGGCGAGTTGGTCGCCCTCTTGCCGCAGACGCGTGTTGAGGAGCGTCTCGTACCCCTCGCGGCCGCCCCAGAGCACATAGTTGGCCCCGCCGAGACGCAGGGTGGCATCCATCGCATCGCGCACCTGCGCAGCGGCGTGGGCGAACACCTCTGGGTTCGGATTGGTGGCTGCCCCGGCCGCGTACCGTGGGTGCGAGAAAAGGTTGGCCGTGCCCCACAGCAGCTTGACGCCCGTCTCGGCCATCTTGCCTGCAGCACGCTCGACGAGCACTTCCAAGTTGGCGCGTGACTGCTTCAACGTGTCCCCGGCGGGAGCCATGTCGACGTCGTGGAAGCAGTAGTACGGCACACCGAGCTTGGCGAAGAACTCGAACGCTGCGTCCTGTTTGGCGAACGCCGCCTGCATCGGATCGACCCCGACGTCGAGCCACGGCCGATCGAAGGTGGCGCTGCCGAAGATGTCGCTGCCGGGCCAGTTGAAGCTGTGCCAGTAGCACACTGCGATGCGGAGATGATCTTCCATCCGTTTGCCGAGTACGAGCCGGTCGGGGTCGTACACCCGGTACGCCAGACCTGTGTCGTCCGCGCCGACCGCTGCGCCCGCAGAGCGGACCGGTTGTGGAACCTCGGTGAAAAACTCACTCATTCGTTGCCTCCTGGTGCGTCGATCATGTCACCAACGGTTGCGTCGCGCCACTCTGCAGCGATCTCTTCGGTGATGTCGGAAGCGAGACAGACCGGCTGCACCGAGTTCGGTCACATCGCGTCGACGTGGGGCATGATTTCTTCCGTCAGTCGCTTGAGGTCGTCGAGCGTCTTCGACACCGGCACGTCTGCGAACGGCGGCCAGAGAAGCGGCATGGTGAGTCCGGCTTCCTTGTAGCGCTTGAGGTTGTCGGTGATCTGCTGGGCGGTCCCGACCATCAGGTTGCTGAGCTTGCGATTCGGCGTCTGGTCGGTCTCCTCGTCGGTGATGACGAACCAGATCATGCTGCACATCTCGAAGTCGTCGAGCGAACGGGCGCTCCCGAGGTCCTCGATCTCTCGCTGGATCTCGGCGCGCCATTTCGTGATGTCATCAGGCGTGTCCTGGATCCCGATCCAGCCCGACAGTCCATACTTCGTGATCCGGCTTGCCGAGCGCTTCGGGTCCTTGAGCCCGCTGAAGAAAATCGGCGGGTGCGGCTTCTGCAGTGGCTTGGCGCCGAACCCGCATCGGTCGAAGTCGGCGAACTCGCCGTGGTACTCGAACAGGTCGTTGGTCCAGATGCCCTGCATGATCTCGATGGTCTCGCGAACGTGTTTGTGCCGCTTGGGAAAGATGTGCGTGGCGCTCGCGGCGGCGAACTCTTCGGGCATCCAGCCGGACCCGATGCCCACGTTGACGCGGCCGTTGGACAGGTGGTCGATGGTGGCGATCTCGCCGGCGAGCACACCGGGGGCCCGGTATGGCGTGTCGATGATGCTCATCCCGATTCGCACCTTCGTTGTCTTCGCGGCCAGCCAGGGGATGAGCGGCATGCCGTGGAGCCACTCGCCTCTGGCAGAGACGGGCAAGGCTTTCGGGAACTGATCCATCATGCCGAACGAGTTCTGGAGCTCCTCGCGATCGGACGCTTCGGGAACGACGATCCGGTCGAGCGTCCAGACCGAGTCGAAGTCGAGTTCTTCGGCGAGGCGGGTGAGATCCTCGAGTTCTTTGACGGTGACCTTGTTGCGGAAGTTCGGCAAATACAGAGCAAGCTTCATGAGAGACGTCCCCTTGTCGTTGGTGTGGTCGAATCGGCCGACGATGGCCGTCGAGCATCGCAGTCCATGAATCCCCCACGGCTTCTGCGTCGCGTCTCGAACCGTAAACAGCCATGCTCGGACGGCGATCAACGTCTTCTCAACTTTTCAACAACTACTACGATGACGGGGTGCAAACTGGGCGTCATGTCTTGGTCGTCGATGACGACGAGGGCGTTCGTACAGCTGTGACGTGGGCGCTGGAAGCAGACGGGTGCGACGTGGTGGCCGTTGAGAACGGGCTTGCTGCGATGGACGTGATCGAGTCGTCATCACTGTCGTTGTTGGTCCTGGACCTGTCGCTGCCCGGGCTCGGAGGCCTCGACATTCTCATCCGCCTGAGAACGATCGAGGCACGTGACGGTCGGCGGCCTCTGCCGATCATCGTGTTGTCCGGGCGAGACAGCGAGAGGGATCGCATCGTCGGCCTCGACCTCGGTGCCGACGACTATCTGGTCAAGCCTTTTTCGCCCGGCGAGCTTGCCGCGCGAGCGCGGTCGCTGCTGCGCCGCAGCGCCGAGCCCGGCTCCGGAGGAAAGCCTCCGTTCAAGCCCACCGGCTCAGGCGTCGAGATAGACAGCGAGTCGCGCGACGTTTGGGTCGACGGGACACCCATCGAACTCACTGCCAAGGAGTTCGACCTCCTCGCCTACCTCGTCGATCATCCCCGGCGAGCATGCCGTCGATCGGAGCTGCTGGCGGAGGTGTGGTCGAACGATTCGGGCTGGCAGAACGAGGCAACCGTCACCGAGCACGTCTACCGCGTGCGTCTGAAGATCGAGGCCGATCCGCAGCGCCCCAGATGGCTGCGTACGGTCCGTGCGTTCGGGTATCGATGGGAGGGGTGAACGTGCTCTCCGGAGACGAAGTCACCGCAGTGCTCGATCACCAGACTGCCGTCATGGAGGAGATCGCCTCAGGAGCACCGCTGTCGGCGGTGCTCGACTCCGTGGTGCGCGCGCTCGAGGAGCTGATGCCAGCCAGCCAATGCTCGATCCTGTTGCTCGACGAGGCTGGAACGCTCCGACACGGGTCGGCGCCGACACTTCCCGCCGCGTATTCGGCGGCCATCGACGGGCTGGTCCCGGGGCCTTTCGCTGGTTCTTGCGGCACAGCGATTCATCTCGGCAAACCAGTGATCGCAGTTGATGTTGCGACGGATCTTCGATGGGAGCAGTTCCGAGAGCTCGCTGCGCTGCACCGGCTGCGAGCCTGCTGGTCGAGCCCGATCCAAATCCGGGCCGATGTCGTCGGAACCTTTGCCGTGTATCACCAAACGCGATACGAGCCCGACCGACGAGACGAAGAACTGGTACGCCGGTTCACCCATCTCGCCTCGCTCGCCGTCGAGCACGACCACGCGTCGAACGAACGCGATGCCCGACATGAAGCGGACCTTGCCCGGCAGACTGCCGAACGCGCCAACCTCGCCAAGTCCCAGTTCGTCACTGCTCTGAGCCACGAACTGCGAACCCCGTTGCAGGCGATCACCGGGTTCACCGAGAACTTGCAGAACCTCGATCTGTCACCGGATCAGCGCCGTCTCGCACTGGAACGGATCGGACTTGCGTCCGCCCACATCTTGTCGATCGTCGATGATGTTCTCGACCTGGCACGCGTCGAAGCAGGAGCAATGCCCATCGACCTGCGTGACCTCGATGCGCACGAGGTGATCGCAGCGTCCCTCGACCTGATCCAGCCGCTTGCGGACCAGCGCGGCGTGCGCATCGAGCGCAGCGGGAAGGCCGTGACGGTGTACGCAGATCGGCGGCGTCTGCAACAGGTGATGTTGAACCTGATTGCGAACGCCGTTCGATTCTCGCCCCCGAACACCACCGTGCGGATCGCCACGGCAGCAGGCAACGACTGCGCCAGCATCCATGTCACCGATCAGGGTCCAGGGATTCCCGACGAACTCCTCGCCCGGCTGTTCGTGCCCTTCGATCGCCTCGGCGCCGACGCCGGACGTGAAGGTGGCGCAGGACTGGGCTTGGTCCTCGCTCGACGTCTGACCGAGGCGATGAACGGCACACTCGAACTTGCCAGCATCGTCGGGATCGGCACCCACATCACGGTCACTCTTGCTGCTGTTCGCTCCGAAGCTGATCGCGTAGCTCACGCTTGACGACCTTGCCGTAGTTGTTCGTCGGGAGAGCGTCGACGAACCGGTACTCCTTGGGCCGCTTGAACCGAGCGATGCTCTCGAGGCACATCCGGTCGAGGTCGTCGATGCCCGGCGCTGCGCCGTGGGCGACGACCACGAAAGCCACCACTGCTTCGCCCCACTCCGAGTCGGGCCGGCCGACGACGGCGGCGGCCCGGACACCGGGGTGGCGGAGCAACGCCTCCTCGACCTCCCGCGGGTAGATGTTCATCCCACCACTGATGATCAAGTCCTTGGACCGGTCGCGCAGCGTCAGGTACCCGTCGGCGTCGAAGCTGCCGACGTCGCCAGTGTGCAGCCAGCCATCGCGCAGCGCCTCGGCGGTGGCGTCGGGCTGGTTCCAGTAACCGGTCATCACCACGTCGCCCCGGACCACGACCTCGCCGATCTCCCCGGCAGGGAGTTCGCTGCCGTCGTCGTCGACGACGCGGACTTCGACGTCGGTGCGGGCGATGCCGACGCTCTGCAGGCGGTCCCGCCAGCGGGGATGGTTGCTGTCGGCGTGGTCTGCTTTCGACAGGGCGGTGATCGTCATCGGCGTCTCGCCCTGCCCGTAGATCTGGGCCAAGCGGGGACCGAACACGGCGAGGGCGTGCTCGAGGTCGGCCAGGTACATCGGCG
>JAYTRT010000135.1:0-2135 GCA_043746045.1 Actinomycetota bacterium
GGTCAACGGGCTCGGCAGCCAGTGCATCAACTACAAAACCGATTGGTGCCAGATGTTCGCTGCGCGCGGCCTGTTCGTGATCCGAATGGACAACCGCGACATGGGCCTGTCCACCCACTTCACCGACGCTCCTGTCGACGAACGCGGCGCCTGCTACCGCCTCTCGGACATGGCTTCCGACGCGATTGCCGTGTTGGACGACCTCGACATCGAGGCAGCCCACATCATGGGCCTCTCGATGGGCGGAATGATCGTGCAGACGATTGCGATCGAGCATCCGAGTCGGGTGTTGTCGTTGACGTCGGTGATGTCCAACACCGGTGAACCCGAATACGGCGCGCCTGCTCCGGAAGCGTTCAGCCAGCTGACCGCGCCCCCGGCCACCGACCGCGCCTCGGCCATCCAGGGTTGGATCGACGGGCTACGCATCTGGGGCAGTCCGGAGTTCGCCGACGAAGCTCGCTGGACCGCGGACGCCGTCGCGGCATTCGATCGATGCTTCGATCCCGCCGGCACCACACGTCAGTTCGCAGCCGTGCGCTCATCGTCCCCACGTGCCGATGCGCTGCGACACTTGAACGTCAAGACACTCGTGATGCACGGCGACAGGGACACATTGATCACACCGGGTGGTGGCCGCCGGACCGCAGAACTGATCCCCGGCGCTCGCTTCGAACTGATCGCGGGCATGGGCCACGACTACCCGCCGCAGCTGTGGAAGCAGTGGGTCGACCTCGTCACCGAGCACGCCCTCGGCTGATTTCCACCGCAACCCCGCCAACCAACGGTCGTCACGGCCACGACGGTCGTCATCGCTTGCAGTTGCCGGTCGATCGCGTCTTGTCGCCGGTCGTTCGAAGCCGCAGGTCGCAGGTCGCAGGTCGCAGGTCGCAGGTCGCAGGTCGCAGGTCGCTTGCAAAAAGCAGCACATCGCTCGCGATTCTTCGCAGCCGAAAGCGCGCCATGGGGGGCGAAAACGCTCGCAGAAGTTTCTCGGTCAGGCGTGTTGGCCGTGGTGGGCGGCCCACATGTCGGCGTATCGGCCGCCGGCTCGAACGAGGTCGTCGTGAGTTCCGATCTCGACGATCAACCCGTCGGACAGCACGACGATGCGGTCCGCCGTGCGTGCCGTCGGCAGGCGGTGGGCGACGAGGATGGTCGTGCGCGTCGCCGCCACCGTGGCCATCGCGTCGCGCACCTTGGCCTCGGCGTTGAGGTCGAGGTTGGCGGTTGCCTCGTCGAGCAGCAGGATCGCCGGGTCGACGAGCTGTGCTCTGGCGAGCGCGATCAGTTGGCGCTGGCCGGCTGACAGCGAACGGCCGCGCTCGGAGATCGCGGTCCGGTAGCCGTCGGGCAGTCCTGCGATGAACGAGTGAGCACCGACCGCGCGAGCTGCGGCTTCGACCGTTGCATCGGCAGCATCCGGACGCCCGTAGGCGATGTTGTCGCGGACCGAACCGGTGAACAGGAACGGCTCCTGCGGAACGACGCCGAGTTGTTGACGGTACGCGGTCAGGTCGATGTCACGAAGATCGATGCCGTCGACGAACACCTGGCCGCTCGTCGGGTCGTGATACCGGGCGAGCAGTTTGACGATGGTCGATTTACCGGCCCCGGTCTCGCCGACGAGCGCCACCGTCTCCCCTGCGGTGATGGTCAGCGATACACCGGCAAGTGCCTCGGCCATCCCCTCGCCGTACGACAGATGCACGTCGTGGAGTTGGATGTTGCCCTGCAGTCGCCCCGGCTGAACAGGGTTCTCGGGTGGCGGAGTGCCGGACGGCGTCGTCAGGAGCTCGGTGATCTTGGCCGTGGACGCGCTCGCTTGCTGATACGTGTCGAACACCTGGGACAGCTGCTGGATCGGCGAGAAGAACAGGTTGAGATAGAGGATGAAGGCAATCACGACCGCTGGCGTCGTACGACCGGCGGACACGAGCGACACGCCGGCAGCGAGGACGGCGACTCCACCGATGTCTGCCAGCAGACCAACACCCGGGAAGTAGATCGCGAGCAGCCGTTGGGCTTTGAGACGGGCCTCGAGATACGTCCCGCTCGATGCCCGGAACGTCTTGGTGTTCTTGCCCTGCCGACCGTAGGCCTGGGTGACCCGGACCCCGGAGAGGTTCTCCTGC
>JAYTRT010000136.1:0-2133 GCA_043746045.1 Actinomycetota bacterium
GCCCGGCAACCCGGATCCGTCGATGATGGTTCCGTTGCGAATGACGAGGTCCATACGAGTGCTCCCTGACTGGCTGTTGCCGAGAGTGGCTGTTGCTGAGAGTGGCTGTTGCTGAGTTGGCTACCGGTGAGGAGGATTGCGCTCGTCGACGACGAGGGTGGTCCACGGCAGACCGATGAGGTCATCGAGACTCGACACGTGGGCGATGTCCAGTGCTCGATCGACTGCCTCGTACGGCAGGCTCATGCTGCGTTCCGCGCCGTTCGGATAGCGAACCGTGATCGCCGCCTCGGCCACGCCGTCGTGACCCGCTGCAACGGTTGCCGACACGATGGTCGGCTCGTGATCATCGGCTGAACGTGTGTCGCTCACGGCAGCGGTGGTTCGAGGTAGATGATGTCGCTGCCGAGGAGTTCACCGGCTTCGCCGGTCGGGCTGCGGCGCAGGGCGAGATGCAGGTTCCATGACCGCATCTGCCGCGCTGCCTGCTCGTCGCCGGGCCGAAGCCGCGCCGCGAGAGTCGCGATCGTGTCACCGTGATTGGCGAAGACGAAACTACGGCGGTCGTTCGGTATGCGCGCAACCTACTTCCCGAGACAGCGCTCGCCGCCAGCGAGAGTCCTCACGAAATGGTTCCGGTGCCGCGTACTGCGGTTCTCCGCGCGATGTATGCAACGGGACAGGGACGGTCGGCGCGAGCCACTCCACCGATCTGGCGAGTCAATGGCCACGGGGTCGTGAACTGTGGCGTGAGGTCGTAGCGATCGATCAGCGCGATGACCGCTGCCCGGATCGCCGAGATCGAGAACCGTTGCGCCGGACAGACATGGATCCCGTGCCCGAACGTACTGACCAGTTCCTTGGTCGGGATGGCGATGGTCGGGTCCAATCGGCGGCCGACGTAGTGATCCGGGTCGAACGTCTGCAACGTCGGGCTCGCCGTTGTGTTGGTGACCGACAACATGGTGGTGATCAGGATGCCGGGCGTGAGATGAAACGTGGTTTCGCCGGTGTCGAAGTCGAGGGGTCGCAGGACCTGACGCATCGTGATGGATCGCTGCGCGACGCGAATCGATTCGTAGGCGTATCGCTCGAGCGTGGCTTCGTCCCCGGCTCGAACGGCGCCCAGGTCTTCCGGAACCGCGAGGAGCCGGACGAGCGTCCACGCAAGTGCAGCAAACAGGTTCGACTGAGATCCGAGGTGCAACACGATCACGTCGCGCGCGACGAGCTGATCACGTGACGCCCCGGCCACGCCGGTGCCGCCGACCGAACGAGCGCCGTCGACGACATCGGCGAACGACTCGTCGATCGTGTCGAGGAAGTCACCGGTTCTGCTTTCCGGATGCCGGCGGCGTTCGGAGAGAATCTCGCTGATGATCGCTTCGATCTCGTGCATTGCCGTGCGTTCCCGCGCCTGCCGGGTCGCGATCGTCACCATCGTTCGCAGCGGATGGACGAACGACTCGGAGGTGTCCAGCCGATCGAGCGCGTCGACGAGCCGCTCGAAGTACTTCGGTGACGCTGCTTCGTGCCCGGCCCACGACGCGAGGCCCAGCCGATGTCCGATCCGTCGCGCCTCGGCGAACACCTCGAACGAACCGGAGCGCCCGAGCCGGGACAGCTCGTCGGCCATTGCCTGCTCCAGGTTGGCGAGATACCCCTCGACCAGCTGGTTGCCGAACAGTTTGTGCGGTGGATTGCGGATATCGCCGAACAGCTCGCCGGGCACCTTGGTTCGGATCATGGTGTATGTCGCAAGGCCGAACGAGGCCTTGTGCTCGGGCACGGCGTAGAGCTGTTGGACACCGGCAGCGCCGAAGACGCAGAAGAAGCGGTGGCCGAGCGCATCGACGACGAACGTGTCACCGTGATCGAGGCGTCGGCGGGCGAACCAATCGGTTGGATTGCGGAGCATTCCTGGAGCTGCGCCCACCCATGGAAGACGGCCGCCGACGACTGGCGGCAGCGGATATATCGGGGGAGGAGGCTGCTGGCGAAAGCGCACCGGCTCAGATTATGTGTGATGCGCGACAGGACGCGGATTACGATCCACCGATGATCACCGAGGACGACATCCGTATGATCGCCCTGTCCCTGCCGTCGACGAAGGAGAAGCCGTCGTACGGCTCA
>JAYTRT010000137.1:0-2131 GCA_043746045.1 Actinomycetota bacterium
GCTGCTCGTGCCGGCCAGCAAGGTCGAACCGCAATCGACCAAGCTCGACGATCTGGCCCTGACGTCCGGCATGGTGCAGCGCGTCAGCGACTACCTCGAACGCCGGCGGATCCTGGGGACGTCGATCCGAGTCGGCACGCCCTACTACCAGGGCGTCACGGTCGCAGCACTGGTGACGGCCCGGCCCGGCCGGCCCGTGTCACTCGTTCGCGAGCGGGCGATGAACATGCTGTACCGATTCATCAACCCACTGCTCGGCGGCACCGACGGGCGGGGTTGGCCGTTCGACACCGACCTCAACTCGGCAACCCTGTATCAGCTGCTCGAGGCCGTGGAAGGCGTCGAACGCGTCGACGAAGTGCTGCTGTTCGAGTACGACCTGCGCAACAACGAGCGCGTCGGGTTCGCCCGCGAGCTGGTCAAGTTGGAGCGCGATTCGCTGTTCCTGTCGGCGGCCCACCGTGTGGTCGTGCGATGACAGACCCGCGCCGACGCGACGACTGGCTCGTGCATCAACTGCCAGTCGGTATGACCGACGACGACTTCTTCGTACGCTTCGTCCGTATCTTCCAGACGATGGCCGACACCGTGCTGCACCAGGTCGACAACATGCCCCACCTCTTCGACGTCAACGTTGCTCCCGAGTCGCTGGTGCGCACCATCGGCGCGTGGATGGGCGTCGACTGGATCGACCCGTCACTGCCCGATCACCTCCAGCGGCGGATCGTGCGCGAGTACTCCGCCGGGCTGATGTGGCGCGGCACCAAGCCCGGCCTCGTGCGACTGCTCGAGCTGATCTGTGAGGGCGCTGTCCTGGTCGAGGACTCCGGTGGCGTGTTCACCGGCGAGGACGTGCCCCCGATGGCTCCGTTCGTGCGGATGACCGTGCCCAAGCCGACGTGGGCCACCGAGGCCGATCTTTTGCGCATCGTGCGCGCCGAACTGCCGGCGTCGGTGACGTTCGAGTTGATCGTCGACGGCCGACTGGTGTTCCCTGTTGCAATGCCGACCCTTGCGTCTCGCGCTCTGCCGTCGCAGGGTGCTGCATGAGCGTCACCATCACGTGCCCCGAGTGCGGAACCATCACGACGTTCGATCAGATCCAACGGGACAGCACCGAGTTCTGCCAACGGTGCGACTACCCGCTGTTCTGGGCGCGCCCCGACGGCCCCGCACTCGTCTCGACGAGCGACATCGACGTCAGCCGCCGGCGGCTGCCCGGCACCGGTGGACGACTCGTGGTCGGCTCACGTCCGTGTCCGGAATGCGGCGAGCAGAACCCACTCAACGGCGTGTATTGCATCCGTTGCAGTGCGCTGCTCGATCCCCTTCCGGTGCCCGAGCCACCACCACCGCCAGCGCCTCTGCCACCGCCGCCCCCACCACCCGAACCGGTGAGGAACTGGTGGCCGTGGATCGTGTTGGGCGTCGGCGTCGTCATCCTGCTCGTCGCCCTCGGATACTGGATCTGGCACTGAGCTGAAACCGGCGTCCGGGCTGTGGGACGACTGAACTACGGGCTACGGGAGCGTGAGACCGAGCGCGGCCCGAGAAATGATCCCCGCTGCGTCGACCGTGAACGACTGAATGTCGTGGACTGCGGCGGTTCTGAAGGCAAGCACCTGATACGGGCCTTGGTCGAGGCCGGAGAAAGTGAATGCGTTCGACGCTGCGGTGAGGGCCACCGACTGCGTGCTGGTGACCGCACTGCAGACGACCGCCGCCGCGCAGAGGTAGACCGTGTCGCCGGCGGTGCCGTTGGCGACGGAGTCGGTCAAAGCGACGAACGCGACCGGGGTGAAGATGTCGGTGATCGTGCCGCCCGGTCCCGCCGTGAGCGGTGCCGAGACGAACGTGATGTAACCGGTTGCCGTGATGGTGAACGTGTAGTCCGTGCCAGGCGTCAGCCCTGCGAAGGCGTACGGTCCCGTCCCGGTCGGCCCCGTGACGCCTGCGCTCGGCGAGACCGACACGGTCCGACCGGCGACACTGGTCGCGGCACCGCCGATGGTGATCGACGCCGTCACCGGCTTCGGGTCCATGACGATGTTCACCGGGTTGGCGGTCCCCGGAACGATCAACAGATCGACCGGCGCCTTCTGGTAGTTCGACGCCGTTGCCGCGAACCGGT
>JAYTRT010000138.1:0-19721 GCA_043746045.1 Actinomycetota bacterium
TACCTGACGAAGCCGTTCGCGATTGCCGAGCTCCTCGCCCGACTCCGCGCCCTGACCAGGCGCGAGCCCGTGGCCCGCCCCGTTCAATTGACCGTCGGCGATCTGCATCTCGATCCGTCGACCCACCGGGTCGGTCGGGGCGACACCCCCATCGAATTGTCGCCGAAAGAGTTTGCCCTGCTCCACCATTTCATGCGTCACCCGGGCGAGGCGCTGACCCGCACCGACATCATCGAACACGTCTGGGACTTTGCCTACGACGGAACGTCGAACGTCGTCGATGTCTACGTGCGCTACCTCCGCGACCGGATCGACCGCCCGTTCGGCAGAAGCGACCTGCAGACCGTGTCCGGCGTCGGGTACCGCCTCGTGGAGTCCGCGCCGTCATGAGGTTGAAGGTCCATTCGCTGCGCGGTCGCCTCGTCGGGCTGTTCGCGATCGGCCTGACGATCGTCATCGCCGGCGCCAGTACGGCGGTCTACGCGACGCTCGTCGCGCAACTCGATCGCTCGGTCAACGATCGGCTGAGCAAACGAGCCGACATCATCGCCGGTGCGCTCGATCTCAAACGGCCGAACATCGACGAGGACTACGGGTTCGGAGTGGTGCTCACTCTCGATGGCAGCGTCGTCACGGCGTCATCGACGATCCGCCGACCGCGCTCGGTCCTGACGCCCACCGAGTTGGCCGAAGCAACGACGACCGTCGTGACGATCAACCGAACTGTGCCGGGCCTCGGCCAACACGCACGACTGTTGGCTCAGCCCGAGAACATCGGCGGTGAACACCTGATCGTTGTGACAGGGACATCACTCGATGCCCAGGTCGATGCTCGACAGCGGGTCTTCACCACGCTGGCACTCGGAGGTCCGTTGCTGTCGCTCCTGCTGGCCGTCGGAGCCTGGTTCGTGGTCACCGCCGCTCTCCGCCCGGTGCGGCGGATCAGCGAAGAGGCCGAAGAGGTCTCCCGCCTGGACATCGGACGTCGACTGCCGGAGCCGGCGACGACCGAGCTCGCCCAACTCGCACGCAACCTCAATGCGATGCTGGACCGATTGGCAGAGTCATTCGAACGTGAGCGCGCATTCGTCGACGACGCCAGCCACGAGCTACGAACTCCGATTGCCATCCTGCGTGGCGAACTGGAACTGGCCACCGGGAGCACCGACGTCGACGAACTCCGCCACGCCGTCGGGAGTGCACTCGAGGAAGCAGTACGTCTCGCCGACATGGCCGAAGGGCTGCTCGTCCTGGCCCGCAGCGGAGTCGACAACGCGCGCCAGATGTCAGAGCCGATCGACGTCTTTGCCCTGGTCACCGATGTCATCCGCCGCCTGGAGCGAGTTGACCGCCGCGAGGTGCGCGTCGACGTAGAAGGTACCGCCGGGATGTACGGTCACCGTCGGGCGATCGAACAAATCGTCGACAACCTGGTCGCCAACGCTCGTCGGTACGCAAATGACCAGGTCATCGTGAAGATCGCCACTCATGGCGATCAAACCGTGATCAGTGTGTGCGACGACGGTCCGGGCTTCCCGGAGCGATTCCTCGTCAGCGCATTCGACCGCTTCAGCCAGGCAGACCCTTCGCGCCGACGAGCCAGCGGTGCCGGCCTCGGACTGGCAATCGTTTCTGCGCTGATCGAACGCCAGGGAGGAACCGTGACCGCCCGCAACGGTCAGCCTCTCGGCGGAGGTGTGGTCGAGGTCACGCTCGCAACAGGATCTTTGGCTCACGAGTCGACCGAGTTCTCATCACGGTCTCATCGGCTAGGGACGACGATGCCGAGGTGAACGACCGTTCGAATGCCGATCTCGCTGCCCCCACGCTCCTCGAGCCAGTGCCGGTGCGCACCCTGCCCATCGATCTGGAGCCCCGCCGGACACCCCAGCGCACCGCTGTTGCACCCCTGGTCACAACCGTCGGCCCGATGCCGTCCGTCTCGGCGATGTTCCCCTGCTACAACGATGCCTCGACGATCGGCCGCCTGGTCGACGACGTCCATCAAGCGCTCGCGCCCCTTGTTGCCGATCTGGAGGTGATCGTCGTCAACGACGGCTCGAGTGACAACTCGCGTGACGTGCTCGATCGACTCTCCGCGACACGGCCGTGGCTGCGTCCGATCCACCACGATGTGAATCGCGGGTACGGCGGGGCATTGATCACCGGGTTCAGTGCGGCACGGTACGACTGGATCTTCTACACCGACGGAGACGGCCAGTACGACGCGCTGGAAGCAGCCCTCCTCGTTCCTCTCGCGACCGACGACGTCGATGTCGTACAGGGCTTCAAGCTGGGCCGCGGCGACACGATGGCACGCAAGATCATCGGCCGCTGCTACCACCATGGCGTCAAGCGCCTGTTCGGGCTGCCAGGTCGGGACACGGATTGCGACTTCCGGATGTTCCGCCGCTCGCTCATCGCTGACCAGATGCTGACGTCGACGAGCGGCGTGATCTGCGTCGAGATGATGCACCGGTTCCAGCAATCGGGTGCACGTTTTGTCGAGACCCCCGTCCATCACTACCAACGGATCAGCGGCAAGTCCCAGTTCTTTCGGCTGCCGTCGCTGGCCCGCACGGCCCGCCAACTCCTGACGCTGTGGTGGACCAGCGTCGTTCGTTCGTAATTCAGATGCGCACACTGGACTCACCGCCTCCCTTCGACGAGCAGTCATTTCCCGAGCACTCGACCAACGAGCACTCGACCAACGAGCACTCAACCAACGGGCACGCAACCAACGGGCACACGGTTGATCCGCCGTTGGTCGACGAGCACACCGTCGACGCGCCCGCGACGGGCCACGCGGCGACTGCCGCGGGACGACGAACCTGGTGGGTGATCGGCGGCGCCGCTGTGCTCTCAGCACTCCTGCGGCTGCGCATGGTGTGGGTTCCGGTCAGCGTCGACGAAGGCGGCTATCTGGCCATCGCTCGAGCGTGGGGGCACGGCTCCGTGCTGTATCGCGACGTGTTCGTCGACCGGCCACAGGGTCTGCTCCTCCTCTTCCGCTTCTGGGACTGGGTGTCCGGCGGGAACACCGAGTCGATTCGTATCATGGCGATGCTCTTCGGTGCGCTGCTCGTGGTTTCCATGGCCGTCGTCGTCCGTGAAGTTGCCGGTCACTCAGCGGCGCGCTACGCAGCGGTGATCTGCGCTGTTGTATCCGCTGCGCCGATTCTCGAGGGGTACTCAGCAAACGCCGAACTGCTCAGCGGTGGTGTCGCCGCAGCTGGTCTCGCCGTCGGTGTCTTGGCGACGCGGAAGACGCACCGCTGGGTGTGGTTCTACTCGTCCGGCCTGCTCGCCGGCATGTCGTTGTCGCTGAAGCAGTCCGGTTTCGACGGGCTGCTCGCCATCGGGGCATGGCTGATCCTGGCCATGCTGTTCGAGCGGCAACATCGCCGAATGGCGATTCGCGGTGTGTTCGCCATTTGTGCGGGTCTGGCGACAATCATCGCCGCGTTGGTCGTACACGGCGCGGCGACAGGATGGGCACGTTGGTGGGCTGCCGTCGTCGGCTACCGGCTCAAGACACAGAGTGCATTCGCTTCCGCCGATTGGCACAACCTCGTGGTCACGGCGCCGTACGCCGGAATCGTGCTCGGTGCCGCAGCCCTTCTGTCGGTCAACGGCGCCGCGATCGGCTCGCGACGGTTCGCCTTCCGACCTGGCGATACCGAAGGCCAGCACAGATCGGCCATCGTCGGGCCGATGGTCCTGGTTTTCTGGTTGGCATCGGCGACGTGCAGCTTCCTCATCGGCGGCGGATTCTGGCGCCACTACTGGATGTTGTTGGCCGCACCGATCAGCGCACTCGCGGGTATCGGCCTGGCCGCACTTCCCAGACCGCGGATTCCCCTCCTCTTCGCCGTCATCGCGCCGTCGCTGGCCGTCACGGCCTGGGTGTATTCCGGAGATACTGCGCAGATCCCCGTGCGTGCAGCGGCCGACCACCGATCCGTTCAGGACGATCATGTCGGCCAGTGGTTCCGTCACCACCGAACTGCGGGCCAAAACTTGTATGTGCTCTGCTCCAGCGCTGGTGTCTATGCCGATGCGCATCAGGATCCCGGGTATCCGTATCTGTGGAACGTCGAAGTGCATCACGGCGCCAATGCGCAGAACCTGCTCGTGGACTATCTCAGCGATCCCATCCGCGCACCGACGTTCATCGCTCAGTACCAGAGCGCTCGCTCATGCGATGATTCCGGCCGCGTGGCGAAGATCATGCACGACGACTACCAGCAGGTGACGGTCGTCGATTCGGTGGCGATGTTCGAACGAATCAGGCCCATCGGCCAGTAGCCCGGATCTGTCGGGCCGCCGCTCTTTGCACGCGTCCCTCGGTTTCGAGCAGGGACAACACCATCGCCGCAGGAATCGGTCGGCTGCGCAGGTAACCCTGCCAGTAGTCGCAGCCGATTCCCTCGACGATGTTTCGCTCGCCGATCGTCTCCACGCCTTCGGCGATGACGACGAAACCGAGTTCGTGAGCAAGGCGGGTGATCGCGCGTACGATGGCGCGCCCGTTGCCTTGGTCGAGGTCGACCCCGGCCACGAAACTCCGGTCGATCTTGACGATGTGGATCGGCAGCCGGGCCAAATAGCTCATCGACGAATATCCGGTACCGAAGTCATCGAGCGCGAGCCGGATACCCATTGCGCCGAGTTCGTGGAGAACCCCGAGAACTCGGTCGCTGTCTTCGATGATGATGTTCTCCGTCATCTCCAGAACGAGCGACGTCGCAGCCATGTTCGTCTCGGCCAGCACCACCTTCACGGTCTCGACGAATCCGGATCCGGCAAGCTGACGGGCCGAGACATTCACCGCCAGATCGAGCGCGTCGCCGTGTTCCGACATCGGCCAACGAGCGTGATCCTGACAGGCGCGTCGGAGAACCCATTCTCCGACGTCTGCGATCAGATCGGTCTGCTCGGCGATCTGGATCATGATCGGTGCGGCGATGGCCCCCCGAACGGGATGGTTCCAGCGCAGGAGCGCCTCGAAACCCGCGATCGAATCATCGTCGAAGTTCGAGAAAGGTTGATACGCCACGTCGATCTCGTCGTCAGCCAGAGCTCCACGGAGATCCAATTCCAGCGGGTCAGGGCTGATCGGCGGGATCGCGCGAACGACGATCGCGCGATTGCCGCTTCCACCGAGCCGCTTGACCTGATACATCGCGTGATCCGCGCGGTCGACCAACTGGTCGATGATGTCCTGCCCCGGCTCCGCATAGGCCATGCCGATGCTCACACTCACCCTGATGCTGACGCCTGCGATGGTGAACGGATCACGAAAGGCGTCCTGGATCCTGAGAACCAGCGCTGAAACGTCGGAGACGTCACGCAAGCCTTCGCACAGCACGATGAACTCATCTCCGGAAACACGCGCGAGCGTGTCGTGGGATCGAACGATTTCGGACATCCTCCTGGCAACAGCCAGCAGCAATTCGTCGCCGGCACGATGACCGAATTCGTCGTTGACCTGTTTGAAACGGTCGATGTCGGCAAAGAGCACAGCCGTACCGGTTTGCGTATATCGTGCGTGCTGCGTTGCCTGCTTCAGCCGCTCCTCGAACAGGAACCGGTTGGACAGCCCGGTCAGCGAGTCGTGGGTGGCGATGTATCGCAACTCGTCCGCCCTCGATCGTGCGTCGTCGCAAGCTTGCGCGTTCAGCAGATAGGCAGAAGCGACGTCGGCCAGAGTCTGCGCAGCTTCCATGTCCGGCGCACTGAGGACGCCGGCTGCATTGCAGTAGAGGTCGAGTGCGCCGAGGCGCAGATCCTCGTGACGGAGCGGAAAGGTGAACACGGCTGCCAGTCCGGCCTCGCGTGCACGCCGCCCGAAGACCGGGAAGCGATCGTCGGCGACCAGGTCGGGCACGGCCACCGCTTGATTCGAATCGTATGCGGTCACGCACGGACCCTGACCGAACTCGCTCTGCAGGGAGACGAACAGTTGCGCCGTGGGGCTCGATGCCGCCACGTATCGCGGCGTGGCGCCCGGATCGATCAGCGTGACACCAGCAGAATCAACCGGCAACACCTCGACAATGCTTTCGACGAGATGATCCAGGATGTTCTGGATCGCGAAGTCAGTCGTCAACGTCCGCGCGAAGTCGATCAGCAAATCGGACATCTTGAGCGCGTCGACCATGCAGATACCTCGAGTTCGGTGAGGAAAGAGCACCCGCGCATGGTCCGGACGGAGACGTATCACACGTCGAGCGAATCATATCGGCCGAGGTGGCTCCCACAATCGACCCTGGAGAATTGCCCACTCGACGGCGGTGTCGGCGTCCATTGGATGAGCGATGTAGTGGCCTTGGACCTGATCGCATCCGATCTCGGCAAGTGTCTCGAGTTGCTCCTCGGTCTCCACTCCTTCGGCGACCACGAGCAGGCCCAGCGCGTGTCCGAGTCCGACGACCACTTCGACCACCGCCCGATCCTGGGAGTTGACGCACACTCCTGCCACGAACGTCTGGTCGATCTTGATTGCACCGAGCGGAAAGCGACGAACATGTGACAACGAGGAATAGCCGGTGCCGAAGTCGTCGAGACTGAGTGTGGCGCCCATTGCGTGCAACGCGCGAAGGGTCTGGTCCGCCGACGCACCTCCGACCGCAGCGAGCGGCGCGAGGATCGCCAGTTCGGTGATCTCGACGACGAGTCGCCGGGGTGCGAGGCCGTGCTGGCTGATCGTTCTTCCGATTCGGGCGCAGAGTCCGGGGTCGGCGAGTTGACCGACCGACAGATTGATCGCGAGGTCGGGGTGGACACCGTTCCGAGCGAGCCGCTCCATCGCGATGCATGCGGACTCGAGGACCGCGTCTCCCAGTTGGACGTCGAGGCCGGCGTCGGTGACGAGGTCGATGAACGTCGCCGGTCTGAGCAGGCCGAGGCGCGGATGATTCCACCGCGCGAGGGCCTCCATTCCGGTCAACAGGCTGCCTCGTGCCTCGACGATCGGCTGCAGGTGAGCAACGATCTCGCCGCGTGTGAGCCCCACCATGAATTCATCGGCGAGGTGGCGTCGATCGGTCGCCGATCGCTTCCGCTCGATCGCCGACCGTACGAACGTGCCTCGGCGTTGGGACTTGGCGTCGTACATTGCCAGGTCGGCGTCGGCAAGCACGCTGGCGACCGTGGACGCACTGTCGGAGATGCAGATACCGACGCTCGCTCCGATGCGGATCGGGCCGACATCGACGTTGTACGGCAGTGATATCGATGCCTCGACACGATCGGCGAGGACCTTTGCCGAGCTCCAGTCACACACACCGTGCGCCACGACGACGAATTCATCACCTCCGACGCGCGCAACGAGATCGGACGGTCGGACGCTGTGTTGCAGGCGTTCACCGACCATCCGCAGGATCTCGTCCCCGGTCTCGTGACCCCACAGGTCATTGACCGGCTTGAACCGATCGAGGTCGATGAACAGCACGGCGAACGGTCTGCCGGCCAGCAGTTCGTCGTCGAGATGTGTGACGAGGTGAGCGCGCGTCGTCAACCCTGTCAGCGCATCGTGGCGCGCCAGATACTCGAGTTCCTCACGGACGAGCGCGAGTTCGGTGACATCGTGACCAGAGACGACGACGCCGGCCACGACAGGATCGGCCAGGTGGCTGGCCATCTCGAAACGGACCAGTCTGGTCACGTCCGCCTGGCCGATCACGATCATCCGAGATTCGAACGCGATACTTCCGCCATCGCGGATCAGCCCGTCGAGTGCCTGTTGCACGGCCTGCTCGTCGCCAACTGCCACGAATGAAACGAATGGGCGTCCGACGACGTTGGTGTGGTCGTGCCCGAGCATTCGTGTGAACGCTGCATTGACACTCGTCACCGCGCCGAGCCGATCGAGCAGCAGCGTGATTGCGGGAGCCACCTCGACCACCTGCTGGAACCGGGCGACTTCGCTACCGGCCACCTCCCACATTCGTCGTTGGGTGATGTTGCGGGCCACGCACAGGATGCCCGCAGTTCCGTCGTCCAGCACCACGTTGGTCCCGATCTCCTCGTACCAGTGCCATGCGCCGTGGATGTCGCGTACGCGCAACTCCACCGGCGTACCCACGGCCTTACCTTGCACTGCCTCGATCGACGACAGAACACTCGGGATGTCGTCCGGATGCACCAGATCGAGGAGCGAACGGCCGAACCAATCACCGAACCGGTAGCCGAGTTGCCGTTCCGCCGACCGATTCGTGTAACGGATCACTCCGAGCATGTCGATCAACAGGACACAGTCGGGCAACGCGTCGACGAGCTCGCCCATGTTCATCGGTGCCTCCGCGGGAAGGCCACCCGACGTCAGGCTCGGCCCGACCAATGCTGTCTCCATACCCCTGTCATCGGTCGACCGACCGCAGGTCTTGACGAGAACGCCGGTCACCTCCGCGTTGTCATCCTGCGATGGAGGCCGGTCCAGGGGCTGGGTGCACCGGCAGGACCATCGGCGGTCTGGGTGATTGGGTGAAGTCGAACGCTTGGGCGATGTCGCCGAGTTGCGCGGCGTTCTCACGGACATCGGGTCGCGGGTCGGGTCGTCCGTCGGTTGCGGGGTCGAGGCGTTGGCCGTTCAAGAAGTCGTCTTCGATGAATTTGACGTAGGCGTCGAAACTGAGTGTCTGATGATCGATGTATCCCTTTTTGGCGTACGGGCTGATCACCAGCCCGGGGACGCGAAGGCCGTATCCGTTCGCATCGACGACCGGGGGAACAACGTGATCGTAGAAACCGCCCCAGTCATCCCACGAGAGGAAGATCGCGGTCGAATTCCAATCGGGCGACGCCATCACTGCGTTGATCAGACTGGTGACGTAGGCCTGTCCGGCCGATGTCGGCGCCGGGGGATGCTCGCTGACAGCTCCTGACGGCACGACCCAACTCACCGCAGGAAGCGATCCGGACGCAGCCTGCGTGTAGAAGTTGCTGACGGACTGGACGTTTGCCTGCTGGCCGTCGTTCCTCACCGTGTCGAACAGTGGCAGCGGATTCCAGATCCCGGGAGTCGCGGCATTCTGGCGAACAGGGCCGCAACTGACCGAGGCGTCGTTCTGGCAGTCCGGTTCGTTCCCGGCCACCACGTAGTAGCCCCACGACACACTGTTCTTGTGGAGCAGGTAGGTCAGGTCCGTCCACGCATAGTCGGGGCCGCTCGGAGCTGCGACTGGGTCGCCTTCGGCGTCGGTGGTCGGCGTCGCCGTGGTCGTGGTGGCCGCTGCGCCGGTCCCGTTGTTGGCCGGCTTCTTCGCCGGCTTCGGATTCGGGGGTGTACCGGGGTTCTGCAGCGCATCGACGCAACTCGCCGCGACTCCGGGGGTCGAGCAGTGCGCAGACCACTCGGACACCATGAACAGATGAGCCGGGAGGCTCCATGACGCATTGGGCTCGAACATGTGATCCTGGAGGACGAAGTTCTGGGCGTAGGTCCAGTAGTTGGGGATCTCGCGGGCGTCCTTCCAGCCCATCACGTCGAGGTTCGCTCCGTTGGTGCAGGCCGGGTTCGTCGGATCCACGCAACCCTTCTTTCCGGCCTCGGCCTGGGTCACGAACCCGTTCATCTTCCCAGCGGCGACGTCGGCGACGGCATTGACCTGGCTGTGCGGTCCTCCACCGTTCACATCCGCGGCGTTGTGATACGGGGCCACGCACGGACCCGCTGCTTGGGGCACACAGACGGTCGGTTTGCCGGCAGCCATCGGAATTCCGTCGGCACCCGGATACGTGCCGAAGTACGTGTCGAAGGAACGATTCTCCTGCATGATCACGACCACATGCTGGATCTTGTGGATTCCCGACGACGTGAGCACAACCGGCGACGACGTCGAACTCAGGGCCGTGCTCGAGGAACCGTTCGACGTGGACGGTGACAACGTGGACGGTGACACGGTTGTCGACGACGCCGATGCGGTTGTCGACGGTGTCGATGCCGATGCGGTTGTCGACGGTGCTGACGTCGACGGTGCTGACGTCGACGACGTCGAACACGCTGCCAATATCACTGCCACGGCGCTTGCCGACACCATCAGCTTTGTACGAGTGCTCATCCCGACCTCCCCTGTTCGCACGCATTCTCAGCCCTGAATGTGATCAGAATGTGATCGAGGAGAGCTCACCTCGAATGGCCGCGATTGGGCGTTCGCTCGGCTCGGACCCGGGAACGACGGAAATTCGTCGATCAGTTGTCGTGACGGGCGAGGGCCCCGACGAACACAGCGGCGTCGATCGTCCCGAGACCGCTGGAGAGGTCGTATCCCTTCTTTGCCGGGTACCCCGGGACCGTGACATCGACCTCGGTCGAGGTACCGCAATTGCTGGTGCAGAACGTCAGGCTGTTGTCGCCGATCGTGACGTCGACGAGCCCGCTGTTGCGGCGATCGCGCAGCTTGTAGAGCGCCTCGTTGAGGTTGCCGAGCCGCTGGCCGGCTGCCTGATCGGCGATCGCGACGACACCAGCGAACAACGGCGACGCCTCGCTCGTCCCACCGAAGATGTGCCATGGACTGTCGGTCCCCAGGAACGAGTAGTACACGACCACTCCGCCGTCGACGGCGGCGCTCATGCTCACGTCCGGTGTGCCGCGGGCGGAGCCGACCACCCGCTTGACGCCGTTCTGGAAGTCGGGTCGATCGAACACCTGGGACAGCCCGCCGCCGCCGGCGCCATAGCCGTCGTTCCAGACCTGATCGGGAGCCGTCCGTGTGCCCGTGCCGTCGAGGTGGAGCTGGGTACCACCGACCGAAGTCACGAGCGGGTCGGACGACGGCCACGAGTTGACGGGGAACGTGTAGCAACACGAGCCATCGACGAGCGCGTCGGTCGATCCGTTGTCGCCCGAACTGGCCAGCACCGTGACGTCGTGCCGATTCGCATTCTTGAAGGCGCTGCGCAGACCAGCGATATCAGACTTCGGATTGGCGAACGTGTTCTCGGTCGCACCGAAGCTCTGCGTGATGACATCGCCGAGATGGTGATCGATGACGTAGTTCTCGGCAGCAACGATCTCAGGGAATCCGGTGATGCCCTCGGTCTCGGCCACCGGAGTCGCGACGACGAGGATGTTCGCACCCGGCGCCATCACGTGCGACCACTCGACGTCGAGGGTTGTCTCCTCCGCCCAGCCGACCATGTCGGCGTTTTTCGAGTCGAACGCGGGAATCGCACCGACCGGCGCGATCGTCTTGAGCGACGGCGCATCGCGTATTCCGAATGTCTTGTCGAACGTGCTCAGATCAGCGTTGATCGTCGGCGAGCCGAACGCGTCGATGATCACAATGGTTCGCCCAGTCCCGTCCAAGCCCGCCGTGTACAACGGATTCATGTCGTAGGCAGCACGAAGCTGCGCCGGCTGGTAGCACGAGATATTGAACATCGTCTGGCAGTCCTGCGTGGTGGGTGGAAACGAGATCCCATGTGCGTTCACGTGCCCGACCACTGCCGGGACGGGGCGCACCGCTGCTGCCGTTGGGTGTTCGGGCGAACCGACCAGGCAGGTGCCGACGACCACCGTCGCAACGACGCCGACGTGCTGCCAACTCTTCGACCATTTCATCGAAACTCCTCCCGACTGCGGCGTACAACAGAATTCTTGCACACGAAAATGCGGTCGTTCAAGAAAATGATGCCGTTGCAACAACGACGGCGCTTCGTCGAAAGCTCCGGTGATTCGCCGCGCACGGGGTGACAGGGGAGACCAAATGTCCGCGCACGCTGACCTCCAACGCCTGTCAAGAAGCGCTCGACGCTGTCATCACTGGTCGGCTCGGCATATCCGATGACCTGGTCTTTCGTGAATGGTGTGCTGACAGCGTGGGTGTAGAAGCCCCGCTCGGACCTGCGAACGTCAACGGCCCCCTCCGCGTGACCCTCCGGTCGCAAGACCGTGTCTTTCTCCAGGTGGGGCTGCACAGAATCGCAGGCAACGTCGCGCTCCGAGCGGCAGTCCCGCAGATCTGCGGCTACTCGGGTGATCGGCAAGTACGCGAGATCAGGCAGATCTGTTGCGTCACGCGACCCGAAGGTCGGGAACAATGATCGGGTGGGTTCGCTTCTGGTGATAACTGGTCCGCCCGGGGCAGGGAAGTCGACCGTCACCGAGAGAGTCGCCCGCAGACTGACCCCCAGCGCGCTCGTCGAGGGCGACTCGTTCTTCCATTTCCTCCGCAACGGGGCCATCGATCCTTGGCTGCCCGAATCCGACGACCAGAACGTCCACGTCACTCGCGCCGCAGGCGCCGCGGCTGGCGAGTTCGCACGCGGCGACATCCAAACGGTTTACGACGGAGTCATCGGCTCATGGTTCCTGCACGAATTTCTCATGGCGACCAAGCTCGAATCTCTCGACTACGCGGTGCTGCTTCCGCCCGTCGAGGTCTGTGTTCAACGCGTCCTGGCTCGGGAGCGCCACGGTTTCAAGAACGAGGTGGCGACCCGGCACATGCACGAGCAATTCACCGTCCGCCCCTCGGCCGATCGACACATCTTCCGTCAGGTCGACCAGTCACCCGACGAGCTTGCGGCGGACGTCCTCGCAGCACGCGGCCGAGGCGATCTCAGGTACGAAGCACTCTGACAATCTGACGGTCCGAGCGGCAGACGGAACTACTGCAGAAGAACGAGCGCGAGCGGCTGATCGCGAGCGGGTGATGATGACCCCGAACTCCAACTGCATCGCACTGAAGATCACGCCAGCGGCAGGCGTAGCCCACTCAGTTCGGATGCCGATCAACTCAGGAACATGCTGATCGGACCACCGGCATGATCGCGCCATCCAACCATGTGGTCCCTACTGGCGCGGTTACGAGCCGAACAGCCACACGTGGGCGTTCACTCACTCGTCTGCGCTCCAACGGAGGAGCCCAGCGGCCCCGCCGCGCACCAGGTACAGCGCCTTCGTGGATCGGATCTCGATGAATACGTGGCCAACGGATGCGTCGGGCCCGTCGGGCGCGTAGTCGTTCAGGTCGAAGTCGAAGACCCGGTCCACAGGCGACGTTTGTGGGCCCGTCACCGTGGATCGTTCCGCGTCCCAGATCTCCACACCGTCGGAGGAGCGATCGACCTGCCAGGGCAGCGCAACGGTGCGGCTGACCGCGAGCCGAAACTGCCGATCGGAGGCCGGTCTGTATCGCCGATCGTGCATGCGTCGATGCGCGCGGCAACGGGCATTTCGAATCGGAAGGGGACCAAGCCCATGATCCACGATCGCGACTGCAGGTTGTTCACGGCTGGCGAACGTTCCAGCGGCGCTGCGGAAAGTCGAAGCTCCAGTCAGCTTGGACGATCGCCGGCATGCCCAGGACGAACAGAATCTCCTGTTCAAGTGCGTTGTTGAGGGGACCGAGGTCCACGATCGCGCAGACGCTCGAATCGATTGCGATCCCGCCGACCCGAAATGGTGCCATACGACAGAGCCGGGTCAGTATCTGGACCCCAGCGGAATCGACGCCCCGAGCAGCCCGCACGGGCTCGAACAAGTGCGGGTGAGCGTGGGCGAAGTCGACTTCGACAACACTGAGCCCTGCGCCAGTGTCCCAGCACGCCAACACGGAAACCGTTTCGAAGTCGACCGGCACCATCGGCTGCGTGCGGACGTGCGACGTGAGCTCGAACCAGCCGACTGTATCCAGGCTTGTCCGGCCCTCGAGCTCCAACCGATGATCGCTGAATCGGAACTCGCATCGAAACCGCGCCAATGCAGTCATGCCGAGCAACGCCGGCAGCGGCGATCCCGCGACCGACCGGGTTGCCGCGACGTCCTCGATCACGAGGCCTCCCAAGTCGAGCCGTGGTACGCGGACCTCGTCGTCGCCCAGCCCGATGCCGCTGAGCCCCACACCCGAGCTGACACCGGTGACCGTGAGCTTCTGTGTCGACTCAAGCAGCGGCACACTGCATTGCGCTGCACCTGTATCCAATCGGAACCGGACTGGGGCATCACCGACCAACCCGTCGACCCATACGTCGATTGCCTCAGGGTCGTCGGGGTCATTGGCCACCACCATGCTCACAGTTGCCATGATTGAGTTTGGCTCAGTTGGGTGAGTTCGGCGGTCCGAACCCTTGCATGCATTCTCCCGATCGCATGCTTGCCGATCACCCGTTGCAATTGAATATTCCGCTCGATGCTCTAGAGCTGTGCTCGCTCTTGCATCGAGGATCCGGACGGGGCATTCGGCGCATGTGATGCACGGCGGCGCCTGCGGGCGCATTCACGATGTTGCGGCCCCACGACTGCGAGCATGTCCGGATGGCAGTTGGGGGTGAGGATGTCGAAGCGGCTATCGCAGAGATGGTCGCCCTCCTTGCACCCCACATCGCAGCTGACTGGAATGTGCGGGCCGGCGCCCTCGAGTGGAGTTGCTGGGCGACCGCCGCTCACGTCGCACACGACTTGCTGGCCTACGCCGGACAGGTCGTGGCGCGCGCGACCGATGGATACCTGCCGTGCGACCTCGTCACGGCGCGAGACGCCTCGACGCAGCAGGTTCTGACCGTCGTCGAAGCATGCGGTCGGCTCCTGGGTAACGCAGTCGACAGCGCCTCAGGTGGTCCCATTGCTTGGCACTGGGGGATGTCCGACGCCGCAGGGTTTGCCGCCATGGGAATCGCTGAAGTGCTTCTGCACACGTATGACATCTCGCAGGGCCTCGGCGTGACCTGGCTGCCGCCTGACTCGCTCGCTCAGCCGGTCGTCGCCCGACTCCTCCCGGACGCGCCGCCAGGAGGAGCGGCGGAGATTCTGCTTTGGGCGACTGGCAGAGCCGATATCGAGGGCCACCCGCGCGTCGCCGACTGGGTCTGGCGAGTCGCTCCGGTCTGACGTTGACGGGCACAAGGCACCGACCTCGCGTCGCTCAGATCTGTCGATCTCATGCCCGTGCCGATCACCCTTTTGAACCGCAGACCTGGCCGTCGTGCCGACTGGCGTCGGCGCGCCACGTCGGGCGTTCGGACGGGTCCGGTTCACACGCGGGCAAGGGCGGTGTGCGGGGGTGGGGGTGGCTGAGCGACGATGGGGTCTCCGCGATGAACGTCACCACCTTGTACGACGATGGCCATCACTCCAGCGCGTCGCACGATGTTCCCCTCGCGATCTTTGGAGACAACGTGTCGCAAGAGACCATCACGAAAGCTCTCGATCTGACGGCACGGATCGCGCAGACCCGTGAGAGCAATCAGCGCTGAATCTCCGAGGCGAAGCACGGTGCCAGTTGGTAGCGCGTGAAGGTCGACCCCCGACGTCGTGATGTTCTCTCCCAGGTATCCCGGCCTCACGCAGTAGCCCTGTGCGTTGAGAGCGTCAAGGATCTCTTCCGACAACAGATGCACCTGACGAAGGTTGGGTTGGCTGGGGTCGATGGCGACTCGCGATCGATGCTTGACGGTCGACCCGCAGTGAGCATCGCCATCAACGCCGAGGCCGGCAAGCAGCGTCAGCGTCGGTTCCTCGACCTTGCTGAACGTGTGCGCGTCGCTGCAGTGCAGAGCACGGATCGACGCAGTCACTTCACCACTCTGTCATCACACGAACCGCACATCGCGCTCCGAACAAGCGATCGGGCGTCGGACTGCCTGATTGGCGCCCGTGGTTCTGTGTCGCCGATCGCGCCTGTGCCCTCTGTGTCGGGCGGGCCAATCTGCGCTCGTGGGAACCAAGACACTCGTCGTTGCGTCGAAATGCTCATGGGGCTGCTTGCGCAGGCAGGAATGATCATCGTCGTTGGAGTGCTTGGCGTGTCCTGCACCAGCCAACTGACGAGCACCGACCAAGGCCGCGTCGTCGGTCCGGCGACCTCGTCGACGACCACGACGACCACGACGACCACGACGACCTTGGCAGATCACGAACAGCCATTGTCCACAGTCACCGAAAGATCGACGATCGAGGATGGGTGTAAGTCGTCGCCAACTGCGACAACGTTTCCCGGCGAGGGCCTGGAAACCTTTCACACTCTGGTCCCCGGAACCTCGGAATTGCGGTTCGTCGTTGTCGCAACACCGACGACCGTGTGCCCGGGCGGAATCATTCACCTGACCGTCTCGATCCGCAACCCCACTGACCACTCCCTCACGGAGGCGCCGCTTCTCGTGATGACGGACGTGTACCCGCACATCGTGATCGCTGGTCTCACCGCCATCGACGTGCCCGCAGGCGCCACCGTGTCCGTCGCCACCGACGCCACCGTCCCTGAGATTCCGACGGGGAAGCACGGGATATTCGTGATGAGCGCACGTTCGCCGGAAGATGCGACGATCAACGTTGAGAATCCCGCCGGTTGATGGGCACCAGATCTCTGCCTCTCGACGCTTGATGTTCTCCGCAGCAGATCGGGCCTGCGCGAGGAGCGTCGACCGTGCGTACATGCGCTCGTTCGTACGGAGCGAATTCGTGCCGATCCTGTTCTTGCTGGAACCCGTTCACCGTCACGTACTGGTGTAGTACTCGACGTCCGTCACGGAGTAACCACCGCCGGGCTCCTGGGTGACCATGATGACCGTGCCGGACTGATGCACCAGCCCGTGCACAACCGAGCCATTCGACATGGATGAAGTTGGAGGTGGGTTTGGAGACGGTAGATCGAAGCGGACGACTCAGCCATCCACGGGTGATGTGTTTTGAGACGTACCCACAGCGCGAGCGGCTCCATCAGTCACAAGCGTTCTGAGAACCGGGCAGCGGGGATCTCGTCATCGGCCCCATATCGACCGGCACAATGCGTCGGGACATGGACCCGACGAGAAACTTCATGCGGCGCGCGGACGTGACGCGGACCTCGGAACGACAAAGGCCCCCTTGCGGGGGCCTCTCGGGTCTCTGACCAGGTGCTTTACAGTGGGGCTACACAGAATCGAACTGTGGACCTCATCCTTATCAGGGATGCGCTCTAACCGACTGAGCTATAGCCCCGTACTTCTGGGCACCGCAGGTTATCGGGCCGGACGGCTGAACCTCAACCGAGAGGCCGACCGGAATCGGCTGAATCTCGATCGAACCGGTCCACCCGATCGAACCCATCCGTGTCGTCTTGACCGGCACGAGCGGGAACGCTGCTGCTGGTGTGCCGGCTGCGACGACGCAGGAACGAACTGCGCAGTGCTGGATCCAGCTCGATGACTTCTTCCTCGAGCACCGTCACCCGGATCCCTCCGACGAGGTCGGTGATCAGGTTGAACAGTGTGGCGGCGAGCACGATCAGTCCCGTCATGCCGATGGCACAGAACACTCCGGCAATCCAGGCGTTGTGGAACAGTTCGCCGCCCTTGAACCGAAAGGTGTTCCAGCCGAACGATTCGAAGAACCGTTGGATGTTGTCGATCGTGCCTGTCGTGTATGCCACATTCCACAGCAACACACCGGCGGTCAAGCACACGCCGTACAGCACGAAGCTGAAGCAGAGCGCAACCTTGAACACACTCCACGGGTCGACATGCCGGACGATTCGTGTGACGCGGCGAAGTCGCGGACGGCCGCGCCGACGGGCCGACTGCAGGTGCACGGACTTGAGCCGCGTCGGGCGCTGCGGGAGATCGGGATCGAGCGCTGGATCGAGTGGAACCGGTCCAGCGCGAAAGAGGCGAGCATCGAAGCTGGACGGACGGGGAGCAACGTACGGCGGGTGCTCCGGCATCAGCGCGGTCGGCTGGAGAGACGGCGAAACCTGGGCGACGAGCGCTCCGCCGACGAACGGTGGAGTGGGGATGGGACCCGTTGCAGTGGCATCTCGCTGAATCAGAATCGGACCGGTGATCGGCGCCCTGCTCGCCTCGACCAGATCGGGACCGGATGCACCAGCCAGCTCAGAAGACGGGAGCGTACCGCCGGCCTCGTTCGTCGCGCTGGCCTCCGAGGTTCCGTTGCTCGATCGACCGTTTCCGTTTCCGTTCGAGTGATTGCCGTTCGAGTGATTGCCGTTCGATGACGAACCGATTGACGACGAACCGCTAAAAGCGGGCCCGGCCTCGACGGGCGCAGTGATCGGCACGGTTTCGTCGGCCACCGCATCGGTCGGTTCGGCGACGGTCGTCGAACCAGCACCGCTCACCGGGCGATTCGAAACACGGCTCGCGCCCGTGCCGTTCTTGGTGCGTTGAGCTGATGACGCCGGGCGACCCGGGCGTTGCCGAGGTGGCCGCGATTCGGCGACCTGGGGCTCGTCACCGCGATCATCAGAGCTCACGGCCCAAAGTGTAGAGACAATCCGGCCCGAGGTGGGGACGCCCTGTTCACGGTTCGGTCGATGCTCGGGCAATCGCATGTTCGCCGCCGACGGACACCTCGACCGTGACGACCACGCCGCCGCTCCCCCGGCGGTTCTCGAACGAGATCAATGCCGCCCCGTTCCGGCCCGCCACCACCGACGCCGAAACCCGACCGCCATCGACACCGGCCAGCGCCGCAGCATCTGCCGCGTTCTGGGCTCGACTTCGCTGCGTCAATCTCGTTGCGACCGCTGAGATCGCCATCGCGATGGTCGCGATCAGCGCGATCGAGATCAGGATCAGACCGGTCGCCTGACCCGCATCACCAGACGACGGACGACGCGGGGCTGACCGGGCCCGGACGTCGGAGTCGTCCGAGTCATTCTTGCTGGGCGTTCTGGGCGTTCTGGGCGTTCTGCGCATGGACTGACCTCCACCTGTTCGACGGCTGGAGGTGGAACGATGCTCTGCTGTGGATGGCCCGTCGATGGCCCGTCGATGCGCCAGCAATTGGCTGGACCAGGATCGACAAGGGGTCCCACGACCCCCGTCGCCCGCGATTGGTGGTTCGAACTACTCGGCTTCGGCAGCGAGGATCAAGGCGACCGACGCAACGGTCTGACCGTCGTCCAGGCTCATCACCCGGACGCCCGTGGCGTCTCGCCCCTGCGAGCTGATGTCGCGAACGTTCATCCGGATCATCACGCCGCCGCTGGAGACTGCGACGATGTCGTCGTCGAGGCCGACCATGAACGCTGCGACGACCTTGCCTTTGCGGCCCGTCAGCTTGATGCCGATCACGCCCTGGCCACCACGACCCTGACGATTGAACCGCTCGAGCTGGGTCCGCTTGCCGTAGCCGGACTCGGTGATCATCAGGATCGCGGTGTCGTCACGGGCGACATCGACGCTGACCAGTTCGTCGCCGGCCTTCATCTTCATCCCGCGCACACCGCCGGCGGAGCGGCCCATCGGGCGCACCTCGTCCTCGCTGAAGCGGATGGTCGTGCCGCCACGACCGACCATGAAGATGTCGTCGCTGCCGCTGGTCTCGATGACCCGCACCAGTTCGTCGCCGTCACGGAGGTTGATCGCGATCAAGCCGTCACGACGACTGCTGTCGTACTCGTTGAACGCGGTCTTCTTGACCGTGCCCTTCTTGGTCGCGAAGAAGAGGTAGCGCTCGCTGGCGAAGTCACGAGTGTCGATGATGGCTTGGATGGTCTCACCAGCCTGCAGGGGCAGCAGGTTGACGATGGGCATGCCCTTCGCCGTGCGCTCGCGCTCGGGGATTTCCAGCGCACGCAACCGGTAGACCTTGCCACGGTTGCTGAAGAACAGCAGGAACGCGTGCGACGACGTGAAGATGACATGACGGACCAGATCATCGGTCTTCAACTTCGCCCCGGCGACACCGCGGCCACCGCGACCCTGGGTCTTGAAGTTCGCGGCCGGCACTGCCTTGACAGATTGGGCTTCGGTCATCACGATCACCAGCTCGG
>JAYTRT010000139.1:0-2130 GCA_043746045.1 Actinomycetota bacterium
CACGATCAGACCGATGCCTTCACGCGATTTCATCCGGCGCGCCTTGGCCCGGATCTCCATCACGGTGACGCGCGGATTGTCGTCGAGATACAGCGGTACTTCGAGCCGTCCGACGGCGCGGCCGAGTTTGGTCCAGTCGGCCTCGGAGAGGCGGCCATTGCGGAGCTTGGATGAATCGACGCGGGCCTCGCTGCTGAGGATTCGCTGGGTGAGTTCGGCATGGCCCATCTCGAGCGAGAAAACCAACACCGGAACCCGTGCGGCCTGCGCTGCGTGCACTGCGAGCCCGAGGCCGAATGCGGTGTTGTGCACGAAGACGTCGGACGCGACGAAGTTGTGGGTGCCGGGCACGTTGAAGTCATAGACCGGCTCGACGCCGCACGCCTCGATCTCGATGATCTCATCCCACGCGACCTGCGGCGATGACCACCAGCGCAACACATCGGAGTCGAGCGCTTCCGCCAATGCGGCGATGGTTTCGCGCCGAGGTGGGCGCCGGTACGGATGCCAGTTCAGTACCGCCGAATGGCCGGCGAGGCGATTGATCTCGGCCCAACTCCTCTCGCCTTTTTCCTTGACGACATCGTCCCAGACTTCGATCGGCAACGTGTCGTGCCCACCGAGCATCGAGGTGATCTCGAACACACGGGTCGCGACACCCTTGGGCGTTGCCCGTTCCGCCCGGGACGGCCGCATGCCGATCCGCAGGAGGAGATGAGCGACATCGACACTGAGTTGCTCGGACGTGGTGACATAGGAACCGTCGGCGGCTCCGAGGCACGCCAGGAAGCGGATGATCCCGGCCTCGTTCAGCGTGAAGATCTCCGACTGCACCCCGCCGAGCTCCTCGGCCCGCAGTACGGTCTCGTCGATCTCGTCGTCGGACAAGACGTCGGTACCGAAGATCGGCATCTCCGCTGGCACCGCGATGAGCGTGCCGACCGTGATGTCCTCCAGTGCCTTCCAACCGTTGCCGGTCAGCAACGGGTGGGCCGCAGTGAGGCGAATGGTCCTGCCCGAGCGCGTGACAACTCGGAACAGGGGCTTGGGACCATCGTCGTAGAAGGCGGCGAAAGGAGTCGACGCCATCTGCGCCTTCCCGTCGAGGGTGACGCAATCGACCGACCCGCCGCCTGCGCCGATCCGGTACCAATCCTGAGCTGTGCGCACGGCGCCCGTCGACGGATCGACCATCGGCGTGTCCCATGCCACGCATTTGCCCATCGCGGGCCTCGCCCCGACGATGTTGAGTGTGCTCGGCTGGAGGCCTGACAGCAGATCATCGAGATCGTTGTAGCCGGTGGCCAGACCGGTGATGGTGTTGCCACGCTCGAAGGTCTCCTGCAGCTTGTCCATCGCAAGTGGCATCAGATCTCCGAGCGGCTGCACCGAATCGGTGACCCGGTCCTCGGCAATCTCGAACACCTTGGTCTCGGCTTCGTCGAGCGCCTTGGCGACATCGTCGGGCTCGTTGTAGGCAATCTCCGCGATCTCGGCCGCCACACCGATCAACCGGCGCAGCACCGCAGTGTCCTGCACGATCTTGCTGTAGCGCGACACGTTCGAGATCGCCGGAGTCGCATTCTGTAGTTCCAACAGCAACTCGGCGCCACCGATCTCGTCGAGCAGCCCGGCACGGCGCAACACGTCGGCGACGGTGACCGCGTCGACCGGTTCACCGGACCCATTCAGGCCGCGGATCGCGTCGTAGACGTGCTGGTGCGCGGGCTTGTAGAAGTCGTGGACCGACAAGCCCATCTCAGCGACGGTGCCGACGGCATCACGCGACAGCAAGAGCGCGCCGAGCACGGACTCTTCTGCACTGAGGTTGTGGGGCGGGACCCGACCCTCGCCACGGCGAGTTGGGCGGGGACGGTCGCGCGAGTTTTCAGAAAAAGACACTTCCACAACCTTTCCGCACCGTGCCTGTGCATCGCTAGAGGAACAACGCTGTGATGTTCCTGTGCTGTTCCTGTGAGGTGACTATGGGCAGCTGTGGACAAGGGACTGCTTGCCACCGGCAACTCACTCTGACAGAGGCTTGTGACAGAGTGATCTGATCCACGTTGCTGACGCGACAGTGCCCCGCCGGGCGCCGACGGGGCACTGTCGAACATTCGCGGGCGTCAA